>CAZHSX010000009.1:0-22198 GCA_964535275.1 uncultured Candidatus Saccharimonadales bacterium | reverse complement strand
ATCACCGACACGCCCTGGCTGGATCAGCTGTCGTTCGCGCCCGACCCGTTCGACCCGACACATTTTGTGATTTCGATTGGCAGTTGGGTTGATAGCAGCGGTGCCACCAACATCGGCCAAAGCCAAGCCATTAACCAGTTTGTGACACCAGGTAATGCCCCGGATCCGGCCAGCGTGAGTATGGCCACTGGGCTGGTTAAATACGATCTGAGGTCTTACGACTACCTGGCACCCGACGGTAGCCGCTGGGACAACATGTCGCTGGTAAAAAACCCGACCCTGCGGGTTAAAACCGACGTCGTCTACGGCTGTGCGCTGGTACAAATGACGGCCGCGCGGGAAATAAAGTTCGAGGCGGTCCACACCACGCCCTGCGCCAGCATTGCTGGCTTCTCCGCTGCTGCCAAAATGTACGAGCGCTGAGGCCCCGCTAGCCAATAATCTTCGCATTTGGAGCGCCTAGCTTGGTGCGATTTCCAGACGCGACGAATGAGCGATGCCTAAGCATCGTAAGTGAGGAGCAACGCCGAAATCGCCTAAGATCGGCGCACCCGCAGGGCCGGGTTCTTTTGTCCCAGGACTTCGTTGCTCGTTACTCACATATCACCGGATATGCTCGCTCCTCGCGTCTTGCCCTGAACCAAAATAACTCCGGCCAAATGGAAGATTATTGGCTAGCGGGGCCTATCGGCTAATCCAGTTTCCTGCCCCTAAATTGCGGACTTTGCCGGTGATTTCCATCAGGCTAATAATATTGGCAAAGCGGGCGGCGTCTAGGCCGCTGGCGGTAATTAAGGCGTCGGTGGTGGCGTGGCCGGCGGCCATTAGCTGTAATATTTGCGCTTCCTCGGCGCTGTCGGCTTTGACGGGCTGCTGCAACTGCTTGGCCTCTAAATCTAGCCCGTTTAACACGTCGGTGGCGTCGGTGACCGGCAGGGCGCCGGATTTGATCAAATTATTCGGCCCGGCGCTGCGCAAGCTGGTGATGTTGCCCGGTACAGCCATGACCGTTCGGCCTTGTTCCAACGCGAAGTTAGCCGTAATCAGGCTGCCGCTACTGGCATCGGCCTCGGTGACGACCACGGCTAGGCTAAGGCCGGCAATAATGCGGTTGCGGGCCGGAAAGTTGCCCTTAAAGGGCTCGACGCCCGGCGCGTATTCAGACACAATTGCCCCGCCGCTAGCCAAGATCTTTTCCCCCAGTCCGCGGTTTGACGGCGGATAAATGGCGCCGATACCGTTACCCAGGACGGCCACGGTTTGGCCGCCGGCTTCCACGGCTGCCTGATGCGCCACGGCGTCGATGCCTAGGGCCAGCCCGCTAACGATCACCACCCCAGCCCGGGCCAAATCAGTCGCCAGCCGATGCGTGATGAGCCGGCCGTAATCGGTGGGCTTGCGGGTGCCGACCATGGCCACATACGGCCCAGTTGGCAGCTGGCCTTGAATAAATAGTTGTTGGGGCGGACTGCTGATACCCCGCAGTAAACCTGGGTATTGTGAGCTTTTATAACTGATGTTAGAATATTGCATAAAAAGTATTGACACAAAGCACAAGAAGTGTTAATATGGTGCGCGACCCTGTAGATCCCCTAGTTTTGACACTTTAACACAACTAATCCGCCTGCGACCAGCCTAAATGCACCCTCCTTTAGGATCGGTAGCTGGCGGTTTAGTCCCTTCAATTCCCGGCTCCCAAATTATGCGAGCCGCGAAATCCCTCTCAAGGGGCGGCATTGAAGGGCTTAATAAGAGCCGAGTACGTGACCACCCACGTCCCCGGCTCTTTTTTGTTACGCCAATAAATTACGGTTGTGGTCGAAGATTTCCGCATCCAAGGCGTGGTGCATGATCGATTTGGCAGTGCCGGTAATAATTTGCGGCAGCTGCCGGCGCTGGCCCAAGCTAAACGGCTTCATCACGTAGATTTCGCTGGTTTGGCCAACGGCGCGATTACTGCCAATTCCCACCCGAAAGCGCACAAACTCGGCGCCCATGGCCTGAATAATTGAATTGACGCCGTTGTGCCCGCCGGCGCTGCCGCCGCGGCGGATGCGCAACTGGCCGTATTCCAGATCAACATCATCGTGAACCACCCAAATGTCTTCGGGCTCGACTTTAAAAAAGCCGGCGATTTTGGCCACCGCCCGGCCGCTGTCGTTCATCATGGTGACGGGCTTAGCCAATATTAGCCGTTCCTGTTTGCCGCCGGCGCTGTAGACGGCTTCGGTCACCAAAGCCTCGAACCGGTTTTGCGGACTAAACTGGGGCCAGCCGTGGTAGGTCACTAACTGGTCCAGCACCATAAAGCCCAGGTTGTGACGGGTTTTGGCGTACTGGCTGCCTGGGTTGCCCAAGCCAACAATTAATTTCATACTCGCTCGCCTGCTCGATTATCTTTAAAGTCTAACTGAATTGGCGTGCCGGTAAAATCATAGATTTGGCGCAAGCTGTTTTCCAGATAGCGCCGGTAAGAAAAATGCAAAAAGTTAGTGTGGGAGCCAAAAATCGTGAAGGTCGGCGGATTGGTGCCGGTTTGGGTAGCGTAGCGCAATTTTGGCTGGCGGTTCTTGAGCCCGGCCGGCGGTTGGGTGCCGGCGGCGGCCTGCAGCCAGCGGTTAAGCTGGGTGGTGGGAATTTTAAGTTGGCGGCGGGTGTTAATTTCGGCTGCCAGTTCGAGGATTTTGGCCACGTTACGGCCGGTGGTGGCACTAGTAAACACTAACGGTGCCCAGTGACAAAACTGAAACTCGTGGGTGATGCGGCGACCCAGCTGGGCTTGGGTCTGGTCGTCTTTTTCCACGGCGTCCCATTTGTTGGCCACTAATATAATGCCTTTGCCGGCGTTGGCGGCCAGCCCGGCAATGTGCTGATCACCGGCGGTGGCGGGTTCATTGGCATCCATTACCACCACGGCAATGTCGCAGTCGCGCACGGCGGTGATGGTACGCAGGGTGCTGAACTTTTCCACTCCCGGGGTGATCCGACCGCGTTTGCGCAAGCCGGCGGTGTCGGTGACGGTGACGGTTTGGTCGCCAAATTCGACGGCGGTGGTAATGGCGTCGCGGGTGGTACCGGCGGTGGCCGAGGTAATGGCCCGCGGGGTGCCAGCTAGAGCATTGAGCAGGCTGGATTTACCCACGTTCGGCCGACCAATGAGGGCCAGTTTTAGACTGGTTTTAACAGCCGGCTGGCGTTTTTTGGGCAGTTGTTTAACAATGGCATCCAGCAAATCACCGGTACCCTGGCCGTGGATGGCTGATACCCGAATAGCCGGCTTGATGCCCAGGCGCTCGGGTTTATCGACCGGACCGGCCTGAGCGGTGTCGTTTTTGTTAACGGCCAATAGCACCGGCCGGCCGCTTTGGTGCGCTAACTTGGCCGCGGCCAGATCGGCTGGGGTCAGCATAGTGCCGGCATCGACCACTACCACTAGTAAATCAGCCGCACTGGCGGCGGCTTGGATTTGGTCTTTGAGCTGCTGGCCGATGTCGCCAGCAGTTGGTTCTAACCCGGCGGTGTCAATTAAAGTAAACCGTGCCCGACCCCATTCGACCTCGGCAGTGACAGCGTCGCGGGTGGTGCCAGCCTGGGCATCGGTAACCGCCTGCCGGTGGCCAGCTAAACGATTAAACAGGGTTGATTTACCAGTGTTGGGCCGCCCGATTAAAGCCACTACTGCCATGTGTAATTCCTCTCGATCCAATCGGCCAGGGCGCGGGTTTCGCCAAAGCGGTCGGGACTGTTTAAGACTACCGTAATCACCCGGTGACCGCTTAAGGTGGCCAGCCCCACAAAGGATTGGCCGGCGGCCAGGGTGTATCCGGTTTTTATACCAGAAAACCGGCCGTCTTGCAACAGCTGATCGGTGGCGGTGAGGTTGTAGGTGTGCCCAGCGGCGTTGGTAATAACGGCCGCTGGCAGGGCTACCCGACGGGCGATGTCGGGGTTAGCTAGCCCCAGTTTGGCCAGTTTGGCCAGGGCTTCGGCGCTGGCGCCATTGCCGGTGTCTACCAGCCCGGTCGGATTAGTAAAACGGGCGCCGGTAATCCCCCAATGCGCGGCCAGGCGGTTCATCTTGGCGGCAAAGGCGGTGGTAGAGCCGGCATCCCACAGGGCTAAGCTGTCGGCGGCGTCGTTGGCCGAGGGCACTAGGGCGGCGGTCAGCAAGTCGCCGACAGTAAACTTTTGCCCGGCCGCTAGGCCCATTAACTCATCGCCCGGTTGGTAGCTCGGCAGGGCCGGCACCGTGACGGTTTCAGCTAGTTGGTGGTCGCGGACGATCACCAGGGCCGTAATCAACTTGGTAATCGAAGCGATTGGCAAAGTGGCGGCGGCGTTTTGGCTGTATAACGGCTGACCGGTGTCAACATCCATGGCATAAGCCGCCGCGGCGCCGAGCGTAGGTTTAGTGGTGCCGACAAGCACCGGCGTGGCGAGGTTGTGGTGGGCAGCCGGGCTGATAGGACGGGCGTTAGACGGCGGTAGCTGGCCCAGGCTGACGGCGCGCAAGTTGGTTAGGGCTTCGGGCGACAAATGCCTCGCCAGCCCGGTCAATTGGGCGATTAGCAAAACTACCGTGGCCAGTGATTTCACAAATCCTCCGGCGTGATGAGTTTGGTCTGCTCGGGCCTAAGATTGCCCAGCTCCAGCTGGCCGAAACTCAAACGCTCGAGTTCGACCACTTGATAGCCTAGGGCGCCGAAAGTGCGCCGGATTTGGCGATTGCGGCCTTCGGTCAAAGCTACCACTAGCGGTGTGGTTTGCTCGACGGTTAACTGGCTGACGCCATCGGCAAGTTTGACGCCGGCTTCCAACCTGGTAGTATCGGCGGCTTTAAAGGCCGGTCGGGTGACCACCCGATAGCGCTTAGTTTTGCCAAAACTGGGATGGGTCAGGCGTTGGGCTACCCCGCCGTCGTTGGTGAGCACTAGCAAGCCGGCGGTGTCTTTGTCTAGCCGCCCGACCGGTTTAAGGTGGTGATATTCGGCTGGCAACAGATCATAAATCGTCGGGCTATTCCCCTGCCGGGCTCGGCTGGTGACATAGCCGACTGGCTTATTGAGGGCTAAATAAACTAATGGTTGCGGTGCAACAATTTGGCCGTCGAGACTGACTGTTTCGGTGGTGACCGCGTCGCCGAGGACGCCGACCCGATCGCTAATGCGAACCCGCCCAGCTTTAATTAGCTCATCGGCCGCGCGACGGGATACTCCGACAGCCTGCGCTAAGTAGCGGTTTAACCGCATAATAACTAGGCGCCCAGTGTGGTTTTGATACTGCCCACGACGTCTTCGAGTGTGACCTGCGATTTGACGAGGTATTGATCAACCCCCAGGCTTTGGCCACGGGCTCGGTCGGTGTCTTTGTCCAGCGCCGTCATCATAATCACCTTAATGTTCTTGGTTTCAGGGGTGGAACGCAGAATGTCCAAGACGTCAAAACCGGAAATTTTGGGCATCATAATGTCGAGTAATATCAGATCGGGTTTATCCTTGACGGCTGATGCCAAGGCTTCTTCGCCGTCTGAAGCCGTAGTAACTTGGTACTTCTCGGCGGTCAGCCTGGCTTGGTAAATATCACGCAAGTTCAGGTCGTCTTCGACTAGCAGGATTTTGGCCATTTAGACTATATAGTATCTATTTTACTTACGCTTGGCAATGCTTGGCCAGATAGCGGGGCTGCCTCTGGCTGGGGCTTAGGGGCGGGCGGTGGCTGTTGGGGCAGCGTCAGACTACCAGCGGCCGGTTTGGCAATCGGCGGTGCCGCGGGCAGTTCGGGTATAACCGTAGCGGGCTCAGCGGCGCGGGGCAAACTAAAGCTAAAAACACTGCCCTGGCCGGGTGTGCTCTCGGCCCAGATGCGGCCGCCGTATTGTTCGACAATCATCCGGGCTAGATACAAACCTAAGCCAGTGCCGCCAACCGCGCGGGTGGTGCTATTATCAACCCGGTAGAACTTCTGAAATAAATGCGGCAAATTGGCTTTGGCAATACCCATGCCGGTGTCGGTAACGCTAACCGTGATTTGTTCGGGACGGCCGGAGATCGCTACCGTCACGCCGCCTTGAGTCGTAAACTTGAGGGCGTTTTCGACGAGATTGGTCAGGACTTCACGCAGATGGTCGCGGTTAGCTTTGACGTAATAAATCGGTGTGATGGCTCTGGTGCTCGAGTCGCTGTCAGCAGTTGGGTTAAAGCTGATGGTTAAATTCTTTTTATTGTGGCTAAACTGCAAATCCGCCACCGTGTCTGCTACCAGCTGGGTTAAATTAAATACCTCGGTGTGGCTCGGCCGTTGGCTGTCTTCGATGGTAGTAATCGATAGCAGGTCTTTGAATAGCTCGCCTAGATGCTCGACGTTTTTGTGGGCTTTTTCCAGGTACTCCTTGGCCCGTTGGTCGATGGCGGCCGTGGTGGGGTTTTGGGCTAGCGCCAGGTAGCCTTCGATGGCCGCTACCGGTGTGCGCATTTCGTGGCTGGCAGTGGAAATAAATTCGTTGCGCTGGCGCTCGACCGCCTTTTCGGCGGTAATGTCGCGAAACAAAATGATGCCCCCGGTCACGGTCCGGTTGGCGTCGTAAATTGATGAGACTGACAAGCTGACAGGGATGTGCTGACCGGCCTTGGTGACCAGCGCCAGATCGCCTTTGACGATATTAGTGCCTTTCGCCCAGGCTTCAGCGAACGGATCGTTGCTGTCGTCCAGATCCTTACCGTCGGCGGTTTGCAGCTTCATGATCAGCCGGTAATTAAGGTTTTGGGCGCTGGGCTCGTCCCAGCCGGTCAGCGTTTCGGCAGCCTTATTCAGCAGCTGCACTTGGCGGTCACGATTAACGGCGATTACCCCATCGGCCAGGCTGCTCATAATGACCTTAACCCGCAGTTGTTCCTGGGTTAATTGGCCCGATATAGCCGTAAATTTTTGCTGTTGCTGGCCGGCGCGCAGGATGCGGCGATAAATCAATTCGGCCAGGACGCCGGCCATTAAACTGGCGGCTACGACAGCCAAGTGGCTGGTCACAAAATCAGCCGTAAGACGCTGTTGGTAAAGTACGAAGCCAATGTAGCCGGCCGTGATTGTCAGCGTGGCAGCCGTGATGGCAGTGCCAAAAATGCCCAGGGCGACGATGGCCAGCAGCCACAGCGGATAATAAGGTGAATCCAGTCCGCCGGTACGGTGGATTGCCATCATGGCCGTCAAGGCGCCGGCGATGGCTAGCAGGCGCGATAGCATGATATAGCGGCGGTGTTGAGGCTGCACGAAAATCCTTACGCTTTAAGTTTAATTATGCGCCGGCCGTAGCCATAATTCAATCTGTCGTTAGTGGACTGTAGCAGGCAAAACTGCTAGAATTGTGCGGTTCCGGCCCCATCGTCTAGTGGTTAGGACGCCAGGTTCTCATCCTGGTAACAGGAGTTCGACTCTCCTTGGGGTCACCAGTACTTATTTACAAGCACACCGTAATATGGCATAATCCTGTTATCTTTGACAACTAGATTTAGGAGTAAATCGTGGACAGTCCGGTGCCCGAGCCTCAGGAAACCCGCATGGCCCGGCGCCAGCGGCGCCGGCAGAAGTGGCAAACCCGCCTGCTGCGACTTCTAATCCTCGCCGGTCTGGCGCTGGCAACTTTTACCTACATCCGCCGTCCGGCCTAGCACCGACAACCCAAGGGGGTAAGGTCGTGAGCCTTGACGTAACCTGCATCAGAGCAGTGATATTCGATGTTTTTCAAACCCTGATGGATGGCCAGCCCCAGCAGAGCCAAGCGCTGGCCAATCGGCTGGGCGTCACGGCGGCGGAATTCGAGCAAGCTGCTAAACCGCTGGCCCCGCAGTTTGAACTTGGTACCATTTCGGAACTGGAGCGCATGCAGCAGATCTGCCGGCAGCTGCTGCGTACCGACGCAGTGGATGCCGAACTAGTTAAGCAACTGGTGGTATTGGAGCGCATCATGTTTACTTCTGGTGTGCAACTGTACCCGGGGGTGTTGGAGTTGCTGGAGACATTGCGCCAACAGCGACTGCTGGTAGCGATTTGCTCGAACGCCAACCTAATGAGTAAGCACGCCGTGGAGCTGCACGGGTTGGCCGAAGCCGTGGATAAGGCCGTGTTTTCTTGCGATGTCGGCCTGGCCAAGCCGCAGGCCCAGATTTACCTGAAGGCTGCGGCTTTGCTGTTCGTCGATCCCAACCGCTGCTTGTTTGTTACCGATGGTCCGCCGCTGGAGATAACGGCTGCTCGTCAGGTGGGAATGCAGGTGGTGCAGGTGCGTCATCCTGATGCCGACGGCCACCTGCCCGTTGGCCAGCTTGACGCTAATGCAGTGATCGAACGGATTGCCGATTTGGCCACTTTGTTTCAGCCCGCCCCTGCAATTTAGGGGCGGGTTTTTATTTTATTTTTATGGGCGTTTTGCGGTGGGCTTCGCAGTAACTGGCGCTGAAGCGGCTGGCACACAGGTTGTAACCTAGGAACTGGCTGAAGCTAACCGGCAAAGGCAGGTTAAAGCTGGAAGGTGGCGGCGGTACCACCCAAATTTGGACTGGTGCGGTGCCGGCGCCCAGGCTGTCGATCAGGCTAAAGCTGCCGCGGGATAAGTCGATGGCGCGGTTGGTCCAGGCCTCGGGACCGTAATCGTTGACCAGGCAGATAACACTGCGGTTATTGCGGGTATTTTTGACCAGTAAATAAGTGCCGCGCGGGAATTTGGTCGAGGCGCAGGTGAGGTTGTCGGGCGCCGGCAGACCCAGGGCGTACCAGCTGGCGGTGCCGACTTGGCTGGGAAAAGCCTGGGTGGTAACTGGGTTCAGAGCCGCGATGGCGCGGGCCAGGTTGGTACGCACCTCGATGTCGACCGTGGGCTTGGTGGTAGCAATGGCGAAGGCCATGCCTCCGGCCGTGACGGTGACCACAAAGACGAAAAAGCCTCGCGCCACATGGTGCGAGGTGCGCCGGCGTACCAATTTCTTTTTGGTCACCAAGTGCCGGATGCGTTTAGCCCGGGATTTAAGTTTGGTTTTAGTTTTAGTTTTCATTTTAAAACAGGCCTATGTTACCATAAGCGTCATCTGTTGTAAAGGTCAGTAAGTGACTAAGTTGCCGACTGGCACGATTGAATACCAAGTGTTGCCGCGGTCGAGCGGGATGTCCTTGCCGTCGGCGTCCAGCAATTGGGTCCGCGCGTTGTGGCTGGTTTTACTCCAGGTGCCCTTGACCACGCCGCCATCGCGGAAAACCAAGACTTGGCCGGTGCCAATCGTAGCCATAATCGTACTGGGTTTGCCGCCGCTGGTACCGTAGCTGGTAGGCATGAACTCGACCACGATGTTTTTAACGTGGATCTGAGCTCCACCGTTGCGGTCGATATGCGGGACACCGCCCAGCAAGCGAGCGTAGTCATTGCGGCTTTGGTCGTAGTCGTATTCTGCCTGGTAACCATTGTAGGAATAATTTATTTTAATAATCGGATTAGCCGGAGCGACGCCGGTGGCTGGCGGGTTGTCGTTTTGGCGGGGACTAACTTTAAAGTCGGCTGGTTTGTTATAACCTAGCGAAGCCTCGAGCTTATCGAGCAAATCACTGGTGGTATACAGATTGTGGGGAGCAAAGCGATCGCTGGTGCGGTAGAAAGTGCCGCCCAGAGCCAGGGCGTTGATGTCTTTTAGCCCCAGCGGGCCAACTAACCCCAGCGCCTCGGCGCTGCCGCCGGCGTGGGACACGGGAGCGTTAAACTCCAGGGCCCAGTCAATAAAGTAAGCCCGCAAGCTGCGGACCGGTCCCAGCACTGGTGGGCGTTGATCCAAAAAGAAAGCCAAAAACCGGGTAATGCCGCCTTCGGCCAGGGCCTCATAAACCACGCCGGCCTGCCCCAGCCCTGATTGCGGCCGGGCGTCGGGATTTAAGTTTTCGATTACCACGGCGGAAATCGGCCGATCGGCCAGCTCCGGCGCCACCTCGACGCCGGTTAGGGGTGAAGGCTTGGTGGCCGGCTTGGGCGGCGCTACGTAGGTCGAAGCGTGATGCTGGGCGCTGGTGGTGGGATGCCAAAAGTAGGCTTTGAAGATTAAACCGCCGGCTAGGACGATGATACTGATGCCGAAACTAAAGGCCAGCCACTGCCATTGGCGCGGAATCCAGGTAAAGAGTTTAAGCATAAGTTTATTATAGCAAACCCCTGCATTTTCCCACCCGCATCTTGCCGCGCTCCCTGTCTCTTAACTCCCATCTCCATGTGCGCGGGTCCTGGTTCTTCAGCTTCTTTCGCCCTCGCCCGCGAGGTATCGTCGCGGGCCACCGGTGATTATGTCTTGGAAGCTGAAGAACTGAAGTTTTCTAAGAACTCCCGAGGGGTGACGGGCCGGACGAAGTTCTTGCCGGTTCGAGGTATTAAACGAGAACCCGGCGAGGTGGACGGCCCGGCAGGACCCCGAGGCTGCTAAGCCAACCAAAAAACCCGCCGGAGGGCGGGCCTTTGGTTAAAGGGAGTTAACCCTTGAGGAAGCTGTTCATGCCAGCGCCGCAGTTCGGGCACTTGCCTTTGGCCATTTTGCGGCCGTTCTTGGTAGTAACCACTTGGCCTTCGAACTCGACTCCCTTTTTGCGTTCTTTGACGCAATAACCGGTGTACGTCATGGGGACTCCACTTAATGATGCTCATAATGCTACGCCTGACGCATAGGCTTGTCAATCTGATACAACCTGAAGGGCGGCATCCAGACGCCGCAAAACTGCCTCTTGACCCAAGACCGCCATGGTTTCAAATAACCCCGGCGCGGCACTTTTGCCGGTGACGGCGGCGCGCAGGGTGCCGAACAGCCAGCTGGTTTTAACAGTTAACTCGGCAGCTAGCGCCCGCAAAGTTGATTCTAGATCCTTGGCGTTAAATCCGCTGGACTTCAGCGCCTTGCCGGCAGCGGTCAAAAACCGGTGGGCCTCGCCCCCACTGAGCTCCGTCAGCAGTAATTTATCAACCGGCGGATCGCTAAAGAAAAAGTCAGACAGCTCCGGCAATTCGCTAAGTTTTTTCAGTCGGTCCTGCAGTAATGCCAGCACTTGTTGGCGGTACTGCGGCTCGGCAGTTTTGGCGGCGGCCGACCAGAAGGGCTCGGCGCGCTGAGTCAAATCGCTTAGGCTCAAGGCGCGAATGTGTTCACCGTTCAGCCAATCCAGGCGGGTCGGGTCAAACACGGCCGGACTGTCATTAACGCCCTCGAGACTAAAGGCTTTAATGAGTTCGGCACGGGTATAAATTTCTTGCGTACTTCCCTCGCCCTCGTTCCAGCCCAGCAAAGCCATAAAGTTAATCACGGCTTCGGGCAGGTAGCCTTCATCGCGGTATTCCAGCACCGATTTGGCGCCGTGGCGCTTGCTTAGCTTAGTTTTGTCGGTGCCCAGCACTTGCGGCAAGTGGGCATAGATCGGCGGAGTCCAGCCATAAGCTTGGAATAACAGTAAATGCTTGGGGGTGGAGGCAATAAACTCATCACCGCGCAGGACGTGGCTGATTTGCATCAATTGGTCATCGATGACGTTAGCAAAATTATAAGTTGGGTAACCGTCGGATTTCATGGCCACAAAATCGTCTTGATCATTAGTATTAAACTCGATGCGGCCGCGTACGGCATCGTCCCAGGCAATCTGTTGGTCGGCCGGCACCTTGAAGCGCAAGACGTGCGGCTGGCCCAGGTCCTGGGGGTGGTCCAGGCAGTAGCGGTCGTACTTGAAGGCGGCTTTATCGGCCTGAGCCTGCTTGCGCAAATCCGCTAACCTTTCCGGTGTGCACCAGCAAGGGTACAAGACTCCGGCTTGCATTAGCTGGTCGGCGTACCTGCGGTAAAGCTCCAGCCGGTCGGATTGTACGTAAGGGCCGAACGCACCGCCAATGTCTGGCCCCTCGTCGTAATCTAGCCCCAGCCAACGCAAACTGGCAATAATTTGCTCCATCGTCCCTTCCACCAGCCGCTCGCGGTCGGTGTCTTCGATCCGCAGGACAAAGCTGCCCTGGCGACTTTGGGCAAACAAATAATCATACAAGGCTGAACGGATGCCGCCCAGATGCAGTGACCCGGTGGGTGACGGTGCGAAACGGACCCGGACTTTAGTCACAGACTCAACTCCTCCGGGTTAACTATTTCCCAATCCTCGCCCGCTTGTTTGTAGAAATTGGTGTGATGACTAACGGCCTCTTCGTCATAGATATTTTCGATGCGGCGGCCAGCCGTGCCGGAGTGTCCGCCAAAGGTTTTGCGGTCGACCACGGCCGGTTTTTCGACCCGCTCGAGTTTATAAGTCTCCTCGCCTTTCTCAAACACGATAAAACTAACGGTTTGATTTAAATCCGCCCGGTCTTCCAGCGGCTCGGTTTTGCGGCCGTGGTTCTTAACGCCAAACTTAGCATCAATCGCATCCACAATCTTGTCCCAACCCGGATCATTCATATTTATACCTTACCACACTGCGGGCTATAGAGAGTACGCCACCTTCATCACGTCTTCACGGGCTACCTGGTAGTCACCCTCAATGCTGTACCAAACGCCGCGGTTGACCCAACTGGCGTGGTTATTGTTATAGAAGTAGATGGTAAGTCCCTGGCCCTGGACAGTCAGGTATTGATCGCTCTGACGGCTGACATAGTTATCTAGTAGCGAACCGGAATCCCAGGCGGTGCGGCGCTCGGTGACCACCATTTGGCCTTGATTGGGCGAATGGAAGTTGGCAGTAATTTGGCCCGGAGAATAGGCCACCGTGCCGGCCAACCTAAAGTTGGAGGGTAAATAATGCGGCAGGCTGGCTTCGAAGCCGGCTTGGTCCGAAGCGGTTTTGAGTGCCAGCTTGGGGTAATTGGACAGCCAGACATAGCCACCCATAATGACGATTGCTAGCGCGGCCGCGACCAGGCTAGCCGGGCGCAACTTGGCCTTGGGTTTAGGCTGGGCGGCGGCTAAGGCTTGTTTGAGGACGGCTTGGTGGTCGGTAACTATTGGTATGGTCGGGGCGGCTGGCGGCGTCAATTGGTTGAGCTTTTCCAGCTGGGCAGCCACGGCATTGGGCATTTCCTGGGTTGGTTCCGGATTTGGGGTCGCGGCCGGAGACCCCGGGTTAGCTACCGCCGGCTCGGACGGCGGCGGTTCGGGCATGAAAGTAGCACCGGCTTGGACTGGCGCGGCAAATTTTTGGATGGCTTCACTCTTAGTGACCGTAGCGGCGTTGGCTAGGCGCTGCTCTAGGTTATTGGGTTTGATCGAGACTGATACCGGTGCGGCTGCCGGAGCCGGCTCGGGCAGGGTCGGCGCTGGGGCAGGCTCGGGTGTCACCGGCACGGCGACAGGTTTAACCTCCAGCGGCTCACTGGTGGTAATCAGCGGCTTTGGAGCGGGCGGATTGGGCGTATTATCTGACGGCATAACTATCGGTACTGTTGACTTAACCTCTGCTACGGGTGCAGTCGCCGGCGTCGGGGTGACTTGGCGCAGATCCAACACCTGACCGGTAACAGTGCCAGTATGGAGTTGGTTGGCCGGGTTTGGGTCAGCAGCGGTTGCGTTGGCAACCGGGGCCGCCGCCGTGGTGGGAGTCAGTTGGCTGGTGGCTTGGTCACGTTTAAATAAACCCAAAAACTTTTTCGGTTTAACCGTAACCGCTGGCGGCGGCGCTACGGGTGTTTGATTGGCAACTGTGGCGGCATTGTCTAACTTGGCTCCGCAGTTGGAGCAGTAATCCTGACCGCCGATATTAGTCCTGCCTGTTTGTCCGCAAACCGGGCAATTCACAATCCGGTAAGCCCTCCTTAATGCTTATGTTACTACACCAGACGGGCAGTGGCAATTATTTACCGGCGCGATAAACTTGCCAAACAAAGCGCGGAATGGCCAGTTGCCGCCGCCAGCGGCGGGGCTCCCGAATTAGACGCCAAAGCCACTCTAGGCCAATGGCGCTGACCCAGCGCGGCGCCCGGCGGATGCGCCCGCCGAATTGTTGGTAATCAAAACTGCCGCCTTCGCCGACCAGAATCCCATGCGACAATGTTTGGCAAAGTTGGTTCATTAGCCTTTCTTGGGACGGAAAACCGATGCCGACCAAAATCAAATCGGGCTGGGCGGTATGCAGGCTAGCGGTGAGTTCGGCTTGGCGGTTGATTGCGGCGTTAGCGGCGGCGTCAAAACTGCCGACAATGTTTAAATCGGTAATGCCGTCTTGCAAATGCCCGACGGTTTGGCTAATATCCCCGCCTTGCGGGTGGCCGACCAAATAGACTTTAAGGCCGCGCTGGGCGGCTGCTTCCAGCATGGGCCAAGTTAAGCCGATACCGCTAACGCGTTCGGGTAGCGGCTGGCGCAAAACCGAAGGTTTGAAAACGATGGCTTTTAGGGTCAAGAGTAGGCGCCATAAATTGTGGCGGCCGTTGTACAAATAGTGGGCGGCCCATTGCAGCGCCACGCCGTCAGCCAAGCTTAACCAAGCGCCGTTAAGCAAATCCCTAACTTCAGGGTCGGTGGCGGCTCGGTCGATAAACTCGACGTAGGGTTTAACCACGTAACGCGCCGGGCTGGTCGGGTCGGCAGCCGCGGCCGTAATTTGCGTGATCGCCTCGGTAATCGTGATGGCATCAACCCTGACGCCCAAGATTTGATAGCTCAACGGTTTGGTCATGAGGCGCCTATAACTACGCCGGCGGTTGCCCAGAACACCAGCGCCAAAGTGCTATCGGCCCAACCGTGCAAGAACAAATCAACAATCGATACACCGGCTAGAGTCGCAAGCAGCGGTATCGCCAAGCCGTGGTCATTGCGCCGCTGCCACAGCTGCTGCGCCACGGCCGCTTCGAAAGCTAGAAATAATACCAGTCCAGCCAGGCCGGTTTCGATGGCGATTTGCAGGTAATAATTTTCGGTAATCAAGGTGTTTGCGCCATGGAACGAAGCCGGTCCGGCGCTGCCCAGCCCCAAGCCTAACGGCTGTTGGCGCACAATGTCAGTGCTGCGTTTAATCGCTTCAAAATGCGCGGCCGTCGAGCCGGTAACGGTGGCGTTATCGGCATGCTGCCAGTAGTAGCGCAGGTTGGGATGGCTGCGCGAGAGACCGACTACTGCTGCTAGGGCCGCGCCCGCCAGTGCCAAGCTGACAACTAAATAAAGCGCCCGTCGGCGCTTAAGCTCCCACAGCCCCACCAGCCAAATGCCGGCCAGAGCGCCAATCCAAGCGCTGCGGGAATAGCTCACATACAACGCCGCCAGCAGTAGTCCGCCTAGCGGCAGCTGCCACCAGCGCCGCCGCCGCCAAATCAGCGCTGTGACAAAACACAGTGGCAAAATTAAAAACGCACCCAGTTGGTTGGGCCCGCCCAAGGTGGAAAAGGCCCGGACGGCCTTAATGGCCGGGTCAATGGCTTGAATGGGCTGGATAGTGGTTGGCCCATAGCCCAGCTGGCGAAGCAGGTTGGGACTAATCAGCGTTACTTGTAAAATCGCCAGCGCGGCGACGATGGCGCCGGTAATAAGGATGATTTTGCCCAACCGCAGTTTGAGTTGGCGGCTGGCCGGCACCTGGGCCAGAATAAACAACCCCACGAATACCAAGTCGGTTTTAACCCCGAACCACCAGGTGGTCGAAAATGGTTGGTGCCATAAACTAACAATTAAGGCCACGCCGATAAAAGCTGCCGCCAGCCGGTTAACCGGTTTGTCTAATTCCCGCCAGTGGCGGCCGCGGGCCAACCACGCGATGACTGCAAATGACATAATTAGGATTAGGACTTCTTTCCAGGCTTGGAAAACGGCCTGATGGCCAAAGACATGTCCGGCCCAAATTACCAAAAAAGCGTGGAATGGCATGACGGCCGCTAACACTGCTATCCCCCGGCCCACCCATTCCAGCCGGTGCTCCATTATTTAATGCCCGCTAAACTGCGCTTGTATTGATCGAGGTTATCCAGGGCGATACCGGTGCCGCGGGCTACGCACAATAGGGCGTCGTCCGCTACTACACAAGGCACACCGGTTACCTGTGTCAGCAGGCGGTCGATGTTTTTCAGCAATGCTCCACCGCCGGTCAGCACCATGCCGCGGTCGATGATGTCGCTGGATAGTTCGGGCGGAGTTTGCTCTAGCACGGTGCGGATGGCTTGAATAATTTTTTCCAGCTCGTCCTGCATGGCTTCGCTAATCTCGTTGGAACGAATAGTGATGGTTTTGGGCAGACCGGCAATGATGTCGCGGCCGCGAATTTCCATGCCGCGATCTTTGGTGAGCTGCAGGGCGCTGCCGAGATCTTTTTTAATTTCCTCGGCGGTGCGGTCGCCGATGGCCAGGCCGTACTTGCGGCGGATAAATTCGGCAATAGCGCTGTCCAGGCGGTTGCCGCCGACCCTAATGCTGTGCTGGGCGACCACGCCGCCCAGGGATAAAATGGCAATTTCGGTGGTGCCGCCACCGATGTCGACCACCATGTTGCCGGCAGCCGAAGCTATCGGGATACCGGCGCCGATAGCGGCGGCCACCGGTTCTTTAATAATGTAGGCCGAGCGGGCACCCGCAGCCAAGGTGGCGTCGATCACCGCCCGACGTTCAGTACTGGTGGCGCCGGCCGGCACGCAAATCATCACATCCGGGCGGCTGAGGCGAAACCCGCCGGAAACTTTATTAATGTAATGACGGATCATAGCTTGGGTAATGCGGTAGTCGGCAATCACGCCGTCGCGCAGCGGCCGGCTAGCCACAATCGTGTCGGGCGTACGTCCCAACATTTCCTTGGCCTCGGCGCCGATGGCCACAATGCGGTTGTTGTCGGTGGATAGCGCCACCACGCTGGGCTCATTAATTACAATCCCGCGTTTGGGCAGATACACCAAAACGTTAGCGGTGCCTAAATCGATGGCGATGCGTTTACCGAGCATAGTGGCTACAATTATAACTTGCGTTTAGGGTATGGGTATAGGGTTTGGAGTATAATAAAAAAACATGCGTAAAGTTTTAATGATTGGTTCTTACGTTTTAGGCACTTTGATTGTGGTCGGCGGCACCATTATCTTGGTAGCCATCGGCCGCGGTTACAGTTATGACTTTAAAGCCAGCCGGTTGGTTAAAAACGGTTTAATTATCATAAATTCCACGCCCAAAGACGCCGTGGTTAGCCTAAACGGCCACAAAATCGGCCACCCCACCCCCTACCGGGCCACCGTGGAAGCCGGTCAATACGTTGTCAGTCTGACCAAAACCGGCTACCGGCCGTGGACTAAAACCGTGACTGTGCTGGCATCGGAAATCACTACGATCCAATACCCGGTGATGGTGCCAGAGGCGCCTAAGTTGGAAACTCTAATTACCGGTACGGGTATTACGCAATTGACTCCCAGCCACGACCGGCGCCGAGTGGCTTACGTGGCTGCTGGCAGTGAACCTGGCATCTGGGCGGCTGACGCTGGCTCTAATCAAGCCGTTAAACTCTACGCGGCCAAGCCCGATGAGCAAATTAGCGACTTGGCTTGGTCGGATGACGGATCGCACCTGTTGTGGCGTAGCGCCGCGGCCGGCCAGGTTACCTTTTTGGTGCAGGCCGCCAGCGCCGGCGGCGAGCTGACTAACCTTACCCAGCTGTTTAAATTTGATTTTGCCAGTCTGCGCTTCAACCCGGTTAATTGGCGGGAGTTATACTGGCTTGGCCCCGACGGCCTGCGGCGGCTTGATTTGTCCAACCAAACTGTCTCGGCGGTATTAGCCGACAAAGTCAGCGGCTACACCTTTGCCGGGGACCGCGTGGTGTATATAACGGCAACGCCGCTGGGCAAATCAGTGTGGAGCTTGGATCGCAGCGGCCACAAGCAAGAGTTGGTACAATCAGTGGCTGACAGCGCCAGCTATCAGATTAGTTTTAGCCGTTGGGCCAATCGGGATTATCTGGCCGTCTTGCCGTCAGACAGCGCTACGGTGACTTTATACGCCGATGTGTTTGGCGCCACGCCGCTCGCCAAGGTATTGGCAAAATCAGTTAATCAAATGCAGTTTAGTCCTGACGGGCACTTTTTAGCCTTTGGCTCGGCCACGACACTGGGCAGCTATGATCTAGAAAAAATGGAACTGGCCAGTTGGGGTGCCCCTCCGGCCGCTAGTATTATCAGCTGGTATGATGACTGGCACGTGCTGGTTAGCGCCGGCGGCGGCATTTGGCTGGCCGAGTTTGACGGCGGTAATCAAACTAACTTGCCGGTTAGCGGCAGTTACAGTGAACCGGCGGCTGTTAGCGACGGCCGGCTGATTCTGGCCGACACCAGCGCCGGGACCGCCAGCGCCATCGTTTCGATTGAGATTAAGAAGTAATTATTTGGCGCCGGGTAAGGTCTGGCCGGGTGCGGTTTGACTGGGGGCGGTTGGGGCAGGAACGGACTGGGACGGGTGCTGGCCAAACCAGCCGCCAACCGTGGTGGTGATATTTTTCCAGGCTAAGCTAACCTGGGTGAGCAGGCCGGGCGCGTTTCCGGGTAGGCGCTGGCCGTGATCGGGCTGGCTCAAGTCGGTACTGGCAGTGGCTGTGGTCGGTGCCGGACTGACCTGCTTGGCCTTGACGATCAACCGCTTCCAGCTGGTACCAGGCGGGGTGCAAGTGATCAAAGTAATGGTCGGTTCTGGCGTAGGCTGAATTACCGACAAATCGTTGGGCGCTACAATAGTGACGCTGGTGACTTCGTAAACGTATTTGACCGAGTTGTAGTTGACGCTGAAGTTGTCGCCGGCGGCTAATTTATCCAGCAAAATAAACACGAACTTATAATTGCCCGGTTCCCACCAGTCATTGGACGAGTGCCCCACAATGACACTGTTGCCGGGTTGTCCGGGTACGGCGGTGTTGCCGTAATGGACTACCCCGCCCTCCAGATCCTTTTGGATCTTGGCCTCGTCGATGCTGGGTTCGTAAATTACCGGTACCGAAACGTTGATTTTGGGGATGTTTATCAGCGGTTCCGGCGGGGCGGTTTGGGCGCCGGCCACCGGCAACTCTGCTACAGCCGGCTGGTTATTTTTGTGCAGCAGGTAGCCGATTTGGCTAACGATAACCTGGGCTTTAAACACCACCATTAGTAACACAAAGGTACCAACGGCGCCGGCAATCGGGCGCAGCCGGCTAGTTGGCCGGGGTTTAGGTTTGGCCGCCGTCGGCTTAACCTTAGCTTCGGCTTCGGGTTGAGTAGTGGCAGCCGGCTGGCTGGCCGGGCTTTGAATCGCCGCCAACTTGGCTCGGGCGCGGGCAACGGCCTCGTCTTGGGTGGCAGGAATTGAGGCGGCCGCGGCCGGCGACACTGCTACTGGAGCCGGCGGCCGGATTGGTTGGATGTGTAATGTATCGTCCGGTGTTGGTGCCATAACCGAGTTATTATATAATATCTTGGTTGTATCATCAAACCTGGCGAGCCGCTGTGGTGGAACTGGTAGACACGCGGGTCTCAAAAACCCGTGAGGGCAACCTCATG
Organism: uncultured Candidatus Saccharimonadales bacterium; assembly: GCA_964535275.1. GTDB lineage: Bacteria > Patescibacteriota > Saccharimonadia > UBA4664 > CAZHSX01 > CAZHSX01. The sequence continues at coordinate 2,733 of CAZHSX010000009.1, read as the reverse complement.
TCGGTTCGACTCCGACCAGCGGCACCAGTTAAAACTGTCCGAGAACGGTTTGAATTTTTTTACAGGCTTGGGCAACGGTATAAATTTGGTGGTCGTCGAATTGACTTAGAACATAGCCGGCGGTAGTCAGCCCCTCGAAGGGCTGATTTTGGTTTTGCAGCCAAAATACGCTAGCCAAGCCATAGACTATGGCCGGTTCGGGTACGTAACCCGGATTGGTCAAACTAACTTGGCCGCTAGCGGTGGCGATAATATCCCGGCCGAAAATTAAATAATCAGCCTCCGTTTTGTGGGCTATTGCCTGCACCACCGCGATTTTGGCAACCGCGCCCGGATCGGCGGCTGGCTTCAGGCCAATCCCCAGCCGCCCCGCTAGTTTAAATAATTCCGGCATGTCAGCTACCACCAGCCGCCGTGGGCCTACTAGTAGTTCCGGCCGATGCTTCAGTAGCTCCAGCGCGTCGTCATACAGCGCTATCGGCCGATTGGCTTTTTCCAGCACTGCTTCCATTGCAATGGCGGTTTGACTGTTGTCGCTCAAGTTGCCGCCGATAGCGATGCCCCGGCAGTCTTCAGCTAGTTTTAGGATGGGCGTGATGGCCTCCTGGCCCAGCGATCCCGACGGGCTGGAAGGCAAAAACTCAGCCGCGTCGGCCGGCACCATCCCACGCAGGCTATCAGGCAAAGCCAGCTTGAGTTCCCCTGCCCCGCCAGCTGCTGCCGCCGAGTAGACATCGTTAATCAGGTTAAAATGGCCTGCTCGCCCGCCAATTAGCAAAAATTTACCCGCCCCAGCGCGGCTGACCGGACGGTTCCACAGAACTTTCGGAAATAGCGGCTGATCGGTCTGATGCAAATATTCGGCCATATTAGAGTTCCAGCGTCACGCTAACCGGGCAATGGTCGGAGCCCATCACATCGGGATGGATTTCGGCCGCTACAACTTTGGACTTCAGGCTGGGAGACACCAACACATAATCAATCCGCCAGCCGACATTGCGCGCTCGGGCATTGGCCCAGTGCGTCCACCAGGTGTAGTGGCCGCCTTCTGGCTGAAACAGCCGGAAGGTGTCAATAAAGCCGGCCTCGATGAAATTCTGGAATCCTTGACGCTCCTCGTCCGTAAAACCTTTTTTGCCTTGGTTTTCTTTGGGCCGGGCTAAGTCCTGGGGAGTATGTGCCACATTCAAATCACCGCAAAATATCACTGGTTTGCGGGTTTCCAGCTGCTGGCAATAAGCCAAGAAAGCCGGATCCCAACTCTGGTGCCGCAGAGGCACGCGGCTTAAGTCGTCTTTGGCATTGGGTGTATAAACTGTTACCACAAAGAACTGGTCGTATTCGGCCGCGACGATTCGTCCTTCGGCGTTGGGGTCGCCGTACTCGTCGCCGGTAACTTTGAATTTTTTGACAATGTCAGCTGGCAAGCCGTTCATAATCGATAGCGGCTGCGGACGGGTAAAGATAGCAGTACCGGAGTAGCCCGGCTTAAGGGCTGAATTCCAATACTCGGTATAATCCGGCAAATCGATTTCGGCCTGACCTTGTTTGGCTTTGGTTTCTTGTAAACACAAAATGTCTGGCGCGTGATCGGCCACAAATTTTACGAAGGTGCCTTTATTTAGCACCGCCCGCAGCCCATTAACGTTCCAAGAAAAAATCCTAACCTTCATAGGGTCAAGTCTAACATTTAACCACTAACAATTAACCTTTAACTTCAGACTTCAGTCAAAGGTCAGTTGTCAGGTGTCAAAGTCTTACTCGTCGTAATCGTCTTCACCAAAATCCAGCCGCTCGTAGTACACCGGCGCGTACTGGCCAAAGCCATGCTTTTCTACCAGGCGCTCGGCCGCATCTTCGTCATAGCCGGCGTGGACTAACTTTTGGACTTTTACCATCGGTGCCAGATTGGCATCCAGAATGGTTTGTACCTCCTGACGCTGGCGCTCCCAGGCTAATGTGTCCTGATCCATCACATCCTCCACCATCTTATTATGCGATTTAAGCATAAAAGACTTTTGGTCTCTTAAGCATCGTCGAAACTGCCAACTTTGGCGCTGTCAAAAATGTCAATTTTTAGAATCAGGCTTGAATATCGGGCTAGCGGCCGGCGGTAGAATGGGTCGCATGTCTAGGCAGGAGGCGCCTATGTTGGAGATCGTAAGGGAGAAAGTTCTGCACTTGCCGGCAGAAGCAGTGGTGCGATTGACGCGGCGCATTTCGATCGGTGAGGGTTCCAAGCAGAATGTGCAGCTGCCGCTGGAGCCGACCGCCCAGACTGTGGGCAAACTGTCGCCGCGGCCGGATCGGTTGCGCCGAGCCGACAAGGTCGTGTTGCCGCCGGTACAGTTGGAGCAGCAGCTCCTGCAGTTCGCAAGCGATCGGGCAGAGTTCGCCCAATAATCCAGTTGCCCGCGACGCCGCCGGCCGCTGACCTGGCTCCGACCTTCTAACGCAGGAGGGTCGGAGTTATCATTTTGGCAATGTTTGTTTGATTTGGCTGGAGGTATCGACGGCGCAAGCCGACCAGAGGCCGATTTTTTGATCGCGAGCCTGGGCCTCGGTGGTTTTGAATTCGTCAATTTTGGTGTACGGAAAAACTGTATAGGCAAAACCATAACCGTCGGCAATCAGTTGGCGGTTTAGTAATGTGCCGTTGCCTAGGTAAACGTAACGCAGCAGCCGATGGTATTTGTCGCGGTCACTGTCTTGCGGATCGGAGACTAGTTTGAC
>CAZHSX010000008.1:0-24609 GCA_964535275.1 uncultured Candidatus Saccharimonadales bacterium | reverse complement strand
ACTAACGCGGCTTTCCAGCTGCGGGGTAAAACGCTGGCTCAAGGTGGCCAGAACCCTAATGAAATCGCGGCTCGGCTGGCCAAGACGATCAAGAAACTGGGTGGCGCTGACATCGAAACGGCTCTGCCCGAGGGCGGCTACGTGAACATTGTCATGAGTCAGGCGTTTTGGACCGGGCAATTGGCGGCCATTGATAAAGATTATGGCCACAGCGATCTGGGCCGAGGCCAAACTGTGCAGGTGGAATTTATCTCCGCCAATCCCACCGGCCCACTAACCCTGGGCAACGCCCGCGGCGGGTTTATTGGCGACGTGCTGGCTAGCGTGCTCGAGCGAACGGGACATCGGGTGACGCGCGAATATTACTTTAACGACGCCGGTACGCAGATTCGCGAACTGGTGAAGAGCGTGCGTTCCAAAGCCGGAGTCGCGCCGGCGGATCCAACCGAAGAAATCCAATATCAAGGTGCTTACATCGACGAGCTGGCCAAAGAGTTTGCTGGCAAGCTGGAAGATGACGACAAAGCTGGCGAACTGTTGACCCAGGCCATTTTTGAACGGTACGTCAAACCAGCCATTAAGAAGATGGGGATTAAGTTCGACGAGTGGTTCAACGAAAAAGATTTGATTAGCGGCGGCCAATTTGCCCAAACACTGGAACGCCTGAAGGACGAGGGTCTGGTGTACGAACGCGAGGGGGCTGTGTGGCTGCGCTCAACTAAGCTCGGCGACGACAGTGACAGGGTCCTGATTAAATCCAACCGTGACAACACTTATTTGGCCAACGACATTGCCTACCATCTAAATATTTTCAATCAGCGTAATTTCGACCGGGCCATTAAAGTTTGGGGTGCCGATCATGCCGGCCAGGTGAGCTCGCTGGCGTTAACAATTAAGGAGTTGGTGGGTGATAAAAGGCCTCTGGAGTTTGTCATCGTGCAATGGGTGCGGCTGATGCAAAACGGCCAGGAGGTGAAAATGAGTAAGCGGGCCGGGACTTACGTGACGGTGGAAGAATTAATTGACCAAGTTGGGCCGGATGTGGCGCGTTGGTTCTTTTTAATGCGTTCGGCCGACGCCCAAATGGAATTTGATCTGGACGTGGCCAAGCAAGAGTCACAAACCAATCCGTTGTGGTACGTCATGTACAGTTACGCCCGGGCGCATTCGATCTTGGCCCAGGCTAAAGGCAAGGGATTGACGCCGGGCGGGGAGTTTAAGACGTTAACGCCGGCAGAACTGGTACTGGTCAAAGAAATGACTAAGTTCCCGGCCGAGCTGGCTCGGATTGCGGCTGATTTTGGCGTACACCGGCTGACTTTTTACGGTCAGGAATTGGCAAGATTGTTCCACGATTATTATGAAAGCGAGCGAATTATCGGCTTGGAGCCGGCGGTGGCGGGGCCCAAACTGCACCTGATTAAGCAATATATAGCACTGTTAGACGCACTGTTTGCGGTCGTGGGTATTACGCCCAAAGCCAAGATGTAATTATTGCAGGGAAAGAGTGAACTTGAGGATTTTGCCGTCGGTCAGCACATAAGCGGTCTTGGTGCTGGCGTCGTAGGTAGTCTCGTAGACTTTGGGGCTACCGCTAAGGCTAAACTGTTGGGTGAACTTGAGGTTCGAGCCATCGAAGCCGATTAAGCCGATGCGTCCGGAGCTGGGATCGGTCAGTAGCAGCGCGCTGCCGTCGGCGTAGCTGTGCAGTTGGGACGGCTGGGTAAGGGTGTTGGGCAGATCTTTAAGTTGCGTGGTCAGCTTGCCGCTGAAGAAACGGCTGATGCCGCTAGAGCCAGCGGCGTACACTGAGCCGTCGACGGTAATGGCGGCAGCTCCGGCCAAGCTGGCAGTTTGATCGGCCGCTACGTAGGGGGTTTTGGCGCTCCAGCCGCCGGCCGTAGGCACAAATTTATAAACTTGGCTGGCGTCGTCGGCTAGCAAGTACAAATTGCCGCCGTAGCTGGCAATGGATTTGGACTTGGGCCAATCGCCGGAGCTTAGGTTTTGCTTGGCCAAGGTTGAATCATCCAGATTGTAAAACCACACGGCTGGATCGGAGGTCAGCACATACAGGCCGTTGCCGGTGGAACTTGGTACCAGCGCGATGGTTTTGGACAGGGCGGTGGGATTGGCGGTGGCGGCCCGCAGCTTGTTCGTTGAAAGGTCGTATTCGTAGGCTGCGGCGGCTGCGGCGTCGATCAAAACTAACTTTTTACCCACTAGCTCCAAATGGGTGGGCTTCGCACCGGCTAAACTGGCGAAATCAGTGAGGTCGCTGGGTGTGACCAAGACCAAATTGTCGAGCCGGGCCAGTAATTGATTGATCAGGTCACTGAGCTTGGCGGTGGAATCGGGCTGGTCTTCGGGATGAGGGCGATGCGGTAGCAGTTTGTTGAGGGCGGCCAGCTCTTTGGATTTTTGTAGGGCGTTGAAGTCGGTTTGGGCATTGTTAAGATTGGTTCGAGCGCTGGTTTTGTCGCCGTTGTCGAGCTGGCTTTTGGCTTGAGTAGTTTCGGCCACGATATGGTCAAACTGTTTTTCGGCGGCGGCAGTTGAATGCCCGCTAATAAGGCTAACCAGCCAAGAAATAATTACAATTAAACCGACGACACCCAGGGCGGCGGCTTGGCGGCGGCCTCGCCGGCCGTAGAAGAACTGGCGCAGTTTGCCAGCACCGGTTAAGGCTGTCTGGCGTGCCTGGCGGCTGGCGGACGGCAACCACTGCTGGCGGAATTTGGTCCACCAATCGGTGGCCAATTTGCCGGCCGTGACCGCGGACTTTTTGACCATGGGGACGGCAGCGTCTTTGGCTCCAGCCAAGACGCTAACAGGCTCGCCTAATACGGCGGTGTCAGGTTCGCTGGGTTTAGCCTGCAAGGCTAGCATTTCCGGCGTGGTGACCGCGGCGATTAAAGCTGCCACTCGGTCACTGGTACCAGGTTCAATCAATGGTGCCAGCTCGGCGATAGCGCTATTGGGATTATTGTCTACCAAAATCGAGTCTAGGTCGGCTTTGGCCACGCTGTGTAGCAAGGCTGGCGTCGTAAACAACAAATGATCACCAGCTTCGAGTCGGCCGCTGGCGATGTTGCCAAAGATTACCCGCCGGGCATGGATGTCGTCTGGTCCCAAGCCGGAGCTGATTAAATTAGCCCGGCCATTGCGATACAGATAAGCCCGAGCCGAACCGGCGTCGGTTAAATGCAACTCCTCGCCAGCCAGCACGGCGATGACGGCGCTTAATTTGCCAACCCAAGTGGCGTTGCCTTGGTTGATGTAGTTACTAAGTTCGTGGTTAACGATTTTAATAGCGGCTTCAAACTGTTGTAAGGGCGTAGTGCCGGGCTTGGCTTGATTGTAGTAAGTGTGGCCTACGGCCTCAATAATCAGGTCGATAACTTCGCTGGATTGCCGGCTGGAGCCCAGCACCTCGATGACTACGAACAAACTGCCCAGACCTAAGTCGACTCCCGGCTCAGGGTCATAATAATAGGCCGTGGCAGCGCCCGGTACGGTGCGAGCTCGCTTGGAACGGGGGATTAATTTGGCGGTGGTGGTGACTAGGCGGTTCACAATAGCTTCGCTTATGAGCTAATCATAGCATTAGCCGTATCATTGGGGCAAAAGCGCAACTGATATACTGGCAGTGTGGATATGAAGAGCCTAAACCCAGACCAGCGGCGGGCGGTTAAGCACGACCGAGGCCCCCTATTAGTAGTGGCTGGCGCCGGCACCGGCAAAACGGCGGTGATTACGGCGCGGATCGCTTATTTGGTTGGCCAAGGCAAGGCGCGGCCGGAAGAAATTTTGGCGCTGACCTTCACCGATAAAGCGGCTAAAGAAATGGAAGACCGGGTTGACCGGCTGCTGCCGTTAGGGGTAGTGCAAACTCGCATCATGACTTTTAATAGTTTTGGTCAGTGGCTGCTGGATGAATACGGTTTTGAAGTGGGATTGCCGCCGGCCACTAAGTTAATTACCAAAACCCAACAATTGGTGTTTTTGCGCGACCATTTTGACGAGCTCAAGCTAAAATATTTCGCGCCCTGGAGTAATCCGGCCGGGCAGCTGGCTAATTTAATCGATTATTTTTCCAAACTGCGCAACGAGCTGATTACGCCCGAGCAATACACGCGCTATGCCCGCGGTTACAAGTCAAAAGTTAAAAATCGAAAATCAGCCGATGCAGCCGAGGCAGTCAAACAGGCGGAGCTGGCGCAGGCGTACGAGGTTTACGGTCGGCTAAAGCGGCGCTATGGACTGATTGATTATGACGATCAAATCCACTTGGCAATTGACCTGTTGGAACAACGGCCAAATTTACTGCGGGAGGTCCGTGCCGGCCTGAAATACCTGATGGTTGATGAGTTTCAGGACACCAACTTGGCTCAAAACCGGCTGCTGCAGTTACTGTCCGGTCCTAACGGCAATCTGATGGTAGTGGGTGATGACGACCAAAGCATTTACAAGTTTCGCGGCGCAGCCGTTAGCAACATCCTGGCATTTCGCCGGCGTTACAAGGCCGCTAAACAGATTGTATTAAAGCAGAACTACCGTTCGACCCAGGCGCTGCTAGACAGTGCATACCGGCTGATTAAACACAATAATCCTGATCGGCTGGAAGCTAAATACGGTTTCGACAAGCAATTGCGGGCAGCCAGCCGGGGCCAAGTGCCACGCTTGATGCTAACCGATACCCACCAGCAAGAAGCGGCGTTGCTGGTAGCTGATGTTAAAAAACAATTAAACGCCGGCATTAACCCAGGCGACATTGCCGTTTTGATTCGCAAACACAGCCAAGCTGTCATTTTAGAGGCAGCCTTGCGGCGAGCGGGGATAGGATATCGCGTCAGCGACCAGCAAAAGTTGCACCAACAGCCGGAAATCGAATTGGTGTTGAATTTTTTACAATATATATCCGATAGTAATCGCTCTGATGCGTTGTATCATTTGTTGGAGCATGCCATTTTTGGGCTGGATCTACATGCCTTGAGCTTACTGGCAGGCCAAGCCCGCCGCCGTAATCAACCGCTGGCGGATTTGCTGCGGCAGCCGACTGGCGACCGGGCATTTGATAGGGCGGCTAGCAATTTTTTGGCGTTGGCCGAGCACTGGCGAGCTTATGCCGCTAAACATACTGTCAGCGAGTTAGCCTATGACTTTTTAGATCGCAGCGGCTTGTTGGCTAGATGGGAACAGCAAAGTCATGATGATCCCAGTCAAGCCGGCAAGTTTTCCAACCTAGAACGCTGGTTTAACAGTCTACTGGAGTTCCAGGCCGTGACTCGTGATCGCAGTGCTCGGGGTTACATTACCAGTTTGGGCGATATCCGCGAACTTGGCGATCTGCTAGCTTACAGCGAACCGGATTTGTCTACGCAAGAGGTTAACATTTTGACCATTCACCAAGCCAAAGGCTTGGAGTTTAGGGTGGTTTATTTGTTTGATCTCACGGCCGATGCCTTGCCCGGCAGCCGGCGGCGATCCGGACTAGAGGTGCCGGTCGAACTGGTGAAAGGCGAAGTATTGCCCACCGGGGATTGGCATATTCAGGAGGAACGGCGGCTAATGTACGTGGCCATGACGCGGGCTAAGCGCAGCTTAATTATGAGTTTCGCGCCCGATCACGGCGGCAAACGGGCCAAAAAGCTATCGCCATTTGTGGGCGAAGCCCTGGGTAAAGTGGCAGCCGCAACCGCCCCCGCCAAACCCGGTTCGGTTCAGCGTTTAAGCCAGTTTGCGGCCGCGCCTTTGGCTGGCCTGACTCGTGACAAGCTGGAGCGCGACGGTTGGCTGCACCTGACTCCGCACCAAATTGACGATTATTTGACCTGTCCTTATAACTTTCGCTATCGCCACATTTTGGAAGTACCGCTGCCGATTGATCCGGCGCTGTCTTACGGCACCTTAATTCACAATGTCATCAACCATTACTTTACCCAAGCTAAGCGGGGGCGGGTGAACACTGCCAAACTGCTGGAAATGGTGGATCGGGACTGGAACGACGACGGTTTCGTGTCGGCTAGTGTGGCGGCCAGCCGCCGCCGTCAGGCCGTAGCGACGGTCAAGCGGTTTATAGCCAGGGAAAAAGGCCAAGAGTTGCCAACTTATAGCGAGCTGCCGTTTAAATTTGAGATTTCCGAGGCCAAGGTTATTGTTAGCGGCCGCTTTGACGCCGTTTACCAGCGGCCAGCTGGTGCCGAAATCCGTGATTTTAAAACCAGTCAGGTGGAAGACGGAGGTAAGGCCGACACTAAAGCCAAAACCAGCATACAGCTAGCCATTTACGGTTTAGCATGGCAAAGTCTGACCGGTCAAACGCCGACCAAGCTGGTGCTGGACTACGTCGAAACTGGGCAATTGGGGATTACGGGGCCCCGCAGCGAGGATTTGGATGAGGTTAAGACTAAAATCATGGCCGTTGCGAAGGGTATTCGGGCCGGACAGTTCCCAATTAGCGGCAACTGCCGCTACTGCGCCCACCGACCGCTAATAGTCGACAGGGAGGCTGCCCGTGCGCGATGAGGCTTGGCTACAACAGCTACTGGATGATACCTGGGATCGCTACTTCAGCGAGGTGCCGCAGGATAACATTGTACGAATCCGGTATGGACGGCGGGCTAAAACGCGACTGGGCTCAATCAGCCGCCATCGCCAGGATCAAACCGTGACAGTAATTACTCTGAACGGATTATTTCGGGATCAACAAATCCCCGAGGCGGTGGTACGGGCGACATTAGTGCACGAACTGTGCCATTATGCCCATGGATTTCATTCACCGATCGAGCAGCAGTTGGATTTTCCGCATGCCGGTGGGGTGATGCGCCGCGAATTTGCCGAGCGAGGACTGGAACAATTATACTTAGAGCAGAAGGCTTGGCTCAAAGCGCACTGGCCAGATGTTGTGCAAGCCAACTTTCCGGCCCGTTCAAGGAGCAGAGTTGTAAAACACGCAACAAAACTGCCAAAGCCGTTCTGGTTTAGATAGAGGAGGGACAAATCGTAAAATCGGTCAAACATTTACAGGGCGCCGCGCCGCGATACAACTGGAGTAAATTGATCTTAATTGCCTTGATGCTGATAACTGCGGGGGCTGGCGTTGTGCTAATTAGTCAAGCCTCAGTTCCGGTTTACACCAGTAATTGGGGCTTTTGGGGCCCGCGTATTCGCGGTTGCGAAAGCGGCTCCGGACCGACGTCACTAGCCGGCTACACCGCCCAAAACCGCACCTCGACTGCCAGCGGAGCGTATCAATTCCTCGATAGCACGTGGGGCCACTACAAAGGTTACGCCAAGGCTCGGCTGGCACCGCCGGAAGTTCAGGAAGAGAAAGCTTATTTAGCCTTTGCTTCCAGGGGAACGCGGCCTTGGATGGCGTCGTATGCTTGCTGGCGGACAGCCGAGGTGCCTCATGCACCAGTGACGCCGCCAGCCACGACACCGCCGACCGCACCGCCAACTGCATCGCCGACGATTCTAAATAACAGCAACCCGCCGACGCCTGATTTGGAGCCGTTAATACCCGGCGCTCAAGATGTAGCCAGCGAGGCTCAACGGATTAAATATGTCAGCACCAAACCGGCCGACGGACTGGATCCCTGGGTGGGCAGTCCGGTAATCCAATTCCTGCGCGTTTTCGGACTCTTTAGGACATAACCAAAGTATAAAAACTGGTCGGGGTGGCGGGACTCGAACCCACGGCCTCACGCACCCGAAGCGTGCGCGCTACCAACTGCGCCACACCCCGACAACAGAGTGATTATACCTAAAGCCAATCAAGTCTGCCAGACGCGAAACGCCCCCGGCAACTACCGGGGGCGTTCACAGTTTGACGCTCATGAAACCTGACGAAGATCGATGACTACCGGACACTCATGCTCCCAAGTCTCGAAGTCAGGGCAGTGATCTTCGAGTAAGACGTGCCAGAACTCCATCAGCTGGAGTTCGGCGTTGGAGAACGGCCGTCGCCCCAGTATTTCGATGAACTCTTGAATCGTCTTTTCATCCGGGCTCGCGGCTACGACCACCGGCCCCCTTAACGCGATTAATTCTCCCAGCGAACTGCCGCACCAACCGTCACACTCGGTCATGCATGAGCCTTTGGGACAAATCGTCCAAAAGTAGCTGGCCTCGGTCACGTCGGCGAAGACGTGTACCGTCAGGTTGTGCGCGTTTAGCTCGTAAGTGTGCCCGCACACCGGATTAGTGAAGGGCTCCAGCATGGCTATCATCTCCTCCGTCAGAGAAAGCATGTTGTCAAACTGCACTTCAAGCATACCCCTTATGCTTACCAAAACAAGTCTGCCGGTTGGTTGACGCTTATGCTATAATTAAAAAGACGTGTCACTTTTGGGCACGGCTTTTTGTTTGGCCAGTCGCGGGGCATGTGCTATGTTGGGGTTATCAGCCAGAGGTTGAGTTCACTACTTGTAAGGCGGTGGGACAAATGGGGCAAGGACGGAATGCCAATTTCCTGCGTAATAACGACCAAGCAGCTTGCAAGGATCAGGACCCTGAGCTGTTCTACGCCGAAGCTCTTGCCACCGTGATGCGCGCCAAGCAGATTTGCCAGGTTTGCCCGGTGCGCGAAGGTTGCCTGGATCACGGTATCCGCCGTGAAGAGTTCGGCATTTGGGGCGGCACAACTGCCAGAGAGCGGGCGGCCATGCGCCGGCGGCATGGCCTTCAGATCAACGCCATTGCCTAGACTCGGGTAGAGAAAATAAATCCCCGGCGTAATTGTGCGCCGGGGATTTACAGTTGGAGTAAAATGAAAGCACATGAGTCTAGCCAAGTATCAAAAAATGCGCCGATTCAAGGATACACCTGAACCGAAAGGCAAGGTTAAAACTGGAGGCGGCCAACTGCGGTTCGTAGTTCAAAAACACCAAGCCAGCCAACTGCATTATGATTTTCGGTTGGAGTTAGACGGGGTGCTAAAGAGCTGGGCGATTCCCAAAGGACCATCGCTCAACCCGTCTGACAAGCATTTGGCCATGGCAGTCGAGGATCATCCGCTAGATTATCGCGAATTTGAAGGCATTATCCCCGAGGGTAATTACGGCGCCGGCACTGTGATTATTTGGGACGAGGGTACTTATGAGCCCAGCCCTTTGTATGGGCCGACCGAAGGAGAAAAGGGATTGAAAAAACAACTGGCCAAAGGTGATTTAAAGTTTGTATTGCATGGCCACAAACTCAAAGGCGATTTTGCACTAGTGAAGATGAAAGGCCGCGGCGATAACAACTGGTTGCTTATTAAACATCGTGATGAGTATGCCAAAGATGTAAATATTACAACTAAGGCTAAGTCGGTCAAATCTGGCAAGACATTGGAGGAGGTAGCTAAACATGGCGGCCAAGGTTGATAAAAAGCTGGTGATTGCCGGCCACGAGCTGGCGTTGACGCACCTGTCCAAACCATATTGGCCAAAAGAGGGTATCACCAAAGGCGATTTGATCGAATATTACCTGGCGGTAGCGACTGTAATGTTGCCGTACCTCAAAAATCGTCCTAACAATCTTCATCGGTTTCCCGAGGGCGTTAACGGTCAAGGGTTTTATCAAAAAGACATGGCCAAACAAGCGCCGGAATGGGCCCAAACGGCTAAAATTAAGGCCGACGACGGCCACGTGGTTGAGTATTTGGTGGTTAATGACGAGGCAACTCTAATCTACGCTGCCAATTTGGGCACGATTGAGTTTAATCCCTGGAATGCTACGGTGAAGGATTTGGACCATCCCAGTTGGGCGGTGTTGGATTTGGATCCGGAGGATATAGGATTTGAGGCGGTGGTAAAGGTGGCACTGGCGGCACGGACTGCCATGGCAGCCGGCGGAAACCAGCCCTTGGTGAAAACCTCGGGCGGGCGGGGTTTGCACCTGTTTTTGCCACTGGACGGCAGTATGACTCACGAGCAGTCCAGAGAGTTAATATTGGCGACTGCCAAAGTCGTTAATGCCCAGCTGCCGGATTTGACCAGTCTCACGCGAGATCCGGCTAAGCGTCAGGGCAAGGTTTACCTGGACTATTTGCAAAATGCGCACGGGCAAACCCTAGCGGCGCCCTACAGCGCCCGGCCTAAACCCGGCGCGACGGTGTCGGCACCCTTGACCTGGGAAGAGCTCGAGCGGGGGGGTAAGCCAACTGATTTTACTGTCAAAACTATGCCGCAGCGATTGGCTAAAGTTGGCGATTTGTGGCGATCGGTTTTGGATAACTAAAAACGCCCGGTGATTTGCCCGGGCGTTATTAGTAGCGGCTACTAGTTGTAGTAGCCGCGGATTTGGAACAGGATGTACAGCCCGATGGCGGCTGATATCAGTGACATCAGCAAGCTTATGACTTGGCCAGGGTGCTGCAGCCAAACAAACAGGTCGTAAACGACATTAAACAATGACGAGTAGTAGACTAGCTTCCAACCGCTGCGCTGCCGCTTGAATAGCTTGGGGATGGAGATGGCCATAACTACTAGCTGGGCCAGTAAGACGATGAACGCCAGGTAATAGAACGGTCCGACACTGACGCCGGCGGCTCTAGCGACGCTGCCGACTAGGCTTCCTAAGCCGAAAATGGCAAATGCCACCGGCAAAAACAAAATCACTAATACTAAGGTTAACCACGGGCTGAGCTTAACGATAGTTTCGCGGGCATTAGCCGGGATCTGGAAGGGGGCCTTGGTCACAAACCACTCATTGAACATGTTCTCAAGTCCATTTAAAGACTTGGGCACATCACTCATAATTACTCCTACTTAATACTAGTAGTGATTAAAATAACCTATTGGGTGCTAATTGCCAAGCCGAAGTTCCGAATAATAGTATCTGGCTAGGTCGAAAAGTTTGCCTGGACTGAAAATCGGGGAAAATACGAGATTGAACAAAACATAAGCTCTTTAATCTAATAATATCGTTGTACAAAAAGCAACAAAAAGTCATTTTTGCTCCAAAAACTAATTTTGACAATTATCCAGCCGGGCAGTTGATTTTTTTGGCGCGCAAGGACTAAAATGGGACTGTAATTAAAGGAGTGATCACATGGTTTTGCCAGTGGTTGCGGTCAGTTGGAAGGCGATTATTATTGCCGCCGTTGCGAGTTTCGCGATTGGCGGGATTTGGTATTCGCCGGCCTTGTTTGCTAATCAGTGGATGGCACTGATAGGCAAAAAGAAGGAAGAGCTGCAAGGCGGAGCAGTCGGGTATGTAGTGGCTTTGATCGGTTCGCTGGTTACGGCTTACGTGTTGGCCAACTTGGTCAGCTGGGCCGGGGCCGATACGGCAATGAAAGGCGCGGCCGTGGGCATTTTTGCCTGGTTGGGCTTCAACGCTTTCACCAACTTCACCATGGCTACCTTTGAGGGTCGGCCAACCAAGCTGTGGGCGATTAACTCGGGCAGCAATCTGGTGATCTTGGCCGTCTCCGGTGCCATTTTGGCTATTGTTCACTAATCCTTTGCCATCAACTAGGCCGCCCTTCGGGGCGGTTTTAGTTTATACTGACAGTAATGTCTAATTACAAAGCCGTGGCGTTTGATCTTGGAGGAGTGGTGGTGGGCAGTATGGTGCCGCACTTTTTGGAGTACACCCAGCAAGTATTAGGGGTGCCACTACCGCAGTTGGTTGAGGCTTTGGATCTTTATCGCCCTGCTATGGAACGAGGTGAGACCTCGCCCCAGCAATTTTGGCGTCAACTAACGGCCAAACTCGGTATTAAATATGAGCCGGATAAGGATTTGCAATTATGGACGGCTGGCTACTTGGAAAACTCGCCGGTGCGGACGGAAATTTTGGATTTGGCTGATCGCTTACGCACCAACGGCTACAAAGTCGGGATGCTTTCCAATACTACTGCCGAGCACGTAGCCATTAACCTAGGCCGGCACATTTTTGAACACTTTGACCCAGCGCTGATGAGCAATCAGCTGGGTGCTCGTAAGCCGGAAGCGGCGGCGTTTCAGGCTTTGCTGGCCAAGCTGGGAACGAAACCGGAGGAAACGATTTTTATTGATGATCTGGAAGAAAACGTAGCCGGTGCCGAGGCAGTTGGCATCAAAGCCATCAAATTTGCCGGCTATAGCCCGCTGGTAGACGAGCTAAAGCGTTTGGGCGTCAACACCGACTAACATCTGATACAATAAGCTCATGCAAACTCTGATCATTGCATTTGGAATCGTTATTTTGGCCGCTATCGCGGGCGGGTTTGTGTGGCTGTCCAAGCAAATTCAAGCCAAACCGCAGGACGACACCTCGCTGGGCCTAATCAAACAAGACTTGGTACACATGAACGAGCGGCTGGATAAGGCGGCACAGGTGTTTGGCGGCCTCCAGAACGAGCTGGGCAAGATGCAGGAGCTAGGTCGCAGTATGAAAGACATCGGCGACGTGTTAAAAAGCCCTAAACTGCGCGGCAACATCGGTGAACAGATGATGGCCGACCTAATCCGCCAACAAATTCCTAAATCGTCCTACCAAATGCAGTACGCTTTTCGTAGCAAAGAAACTGTCGATGCCGTAATTAAAACCAAGAACGGTCTGATCCCGATCGATTCCAAGTTCCCGGCCGAAAATTTTATCAAGTTCACCCAGGCATCTGATGAGGGCGAGCGAGAACGCAACCGGCGCGAGTTTGTGGCCGACGTTAAGAAACACATTCAGGCGATTGCCAAAAAATACATCCAGCCGGCCGAGGGCACGGTGGATTTCGCCTTGATGTACGTGCCGGGCGAGGCGGTGTATTACGAAATCATTACCGGTACCGATTTAAGTGAATTTGCCAGCAGTTTGCGGGTGTATTTGGTGTCGCCGCATAGCTTTTATTACTTTTTGCAGACTGTGTTGCTGGGCCTGGAAGGTGAGCTAATCGAAGAAAAGGCCAAGGAAGTCATGAACTTTCTCAAGGCTATCCAGGGTGACGCCCGTAAGTTTGGCGCCGAATTTGACCTAGTAAGTAAGCACCTGACCAATGCCAAAACCCAAATGGACCGGGCGGCCACCAGCTTCGGCAAGCTGGGCGGACGAATTGAGAGCGCCAATCGGCTAACGGCCAGCGTCGAAAAATCCGCACCCAGTGTGGAAGTGTTTGAATTGCCCCAAGCGGTGGACGAACCAGTGGAGACCCTGCGATGAAGAGGGTAGTTACAGGTGTAACTCCGACCGGGCATCTAACCTTGGGTAATTATTTGGGCGCCATGAAACGTTGGGCCGCCGAGCAAAAAGGCCGCCAAAATTTTTACTTTATACCCAATTTACATTCGTTAAACCTGCGGCAGGATCCTAAAACCTTGGAGGAGGGCACTTTGGGCGCGGCGGCTTGGCTATTGGCGGCGGGGGTTGATCCCCAACACGCTACCATCTTTGTGCAATCCCAGGTGCCGGCTCATTCCGAGCTGGCTTGGATTTTAAGCAATTATGTCACCATGGGTGAACTCTCCCGTATGACCCAGTACAAAGAAAAAAGCCGGCAAAGGGGCACGGAGGGTCAGCTGGTAGGTTTGTTTGAGTATCCGGTACTGATGGCGGCCGACATTTTGCTCTACGATGCCGATGAAGTGCCGGTGGGTGACGACCAAAAGCAACATGTGGAGCTGACCCGTGACATTGCCGAGCGCTTTAATAAACTGTATGGGCGTTGTTTTAAGATTCCCGAACCCACTTTTGCTATGGTGGGCTCACGGATTATGAACTTGCAGGTCCCCACGCTGAAAATGAGTAAAAGTGACCCCGACCCAGCCGGGAATATTTATTTGCTGGATCCGCCTGAGACCATTCGCGGTAAAATCAAACGGGCAGTGACAGATTCCGGGACTTTAATTAAAGCCGACCCCAAACGCCCGGCTATCAGTAACTTGCTAGAGATTTTCGCCGCCGTCAGCGGTAAGACTGTGAAGGAAATCGAGAAAGACTATGCCCGCGCTGGCTACGCCAAGCTCAAGGCCGACCTGGCCGATGCCGTAGTGGCGGTCCTGGAGCCATTACAACGCAGTTATGATGAACTAATCAGCCGCCCGGATCAATTATTGGACGTGTTGGAGCAGGGCAGGCAAAAGGCGGCCGCCATTGCCGAGCCTAAATTAATGCAAGTCAAAGCTAAAATCGGCTTAATCTAAACCGATTGTTGCTCCATCCAATGAGCCGCCACATAATCGGCGACCTGGGCATAATGAGCACTGTCGAGCTGCAGAAATTGAATGCCAACCTTAAACACACCCGATTTTTCTTGATGGCTCCATACCGGTGTTGCCCAGGTGGTGATGCGTTTATCGCGGGCACTCATTTTAAACGAAACTAAAATCGGCCGAGTCTCTAGGTACTCGACCGGCACTTCGCACATCATTCCAGATAAGCTGATGTCGAGGGTGCGCCCTTGATAAGTCTTACCTTCGTCCATCACTTTTAAGGTGGTATTAAGTTTGGGCCTGGGTAACCGTCGGTATTCCATACGGACCCTGCAATTAACGGACAAGCTAATCGTAGTCCCAACCGAGACAATAGTCAATCGCAATTAGGGCTAACCTTAAGAGGTAAGGAGCTAAATTGTAAAACTCACAACGTTTAAGCATCCAAAAGTATTGACAGCCTGATGCCGCTTATGCTAAACTAGTAGCAGTATCGTTTTTTGACAGCTAGCAATCATACATCCCCAGATCCCACCGGCCGGTTTCGCCGGTGTAAATGGTGGGGTCAGTCCGGATTAGAAGTATCCCCCTTACTTTCTAATCTGGGCTCACCCTACTGTTCGAGGGAGCACCACCGCTCGGTGGTGTAGCATCATCCCGCTGGAGTCGGAAGATGCTTGGTTAGTTGCTTCGGCAACTAGCCAGCTTTCTTCCGACTGCCGTAAGGATGGTGGGGGTTGTCCTCACGGTTCTCGTATTAAACGTCTTTGGCTTTGTGGCTAAGGGTGTGGGCGAGTGCCACGGGGCGACAAGCGCCATAAAATAAAATTTTTGGGCGGATTTAGTCGCCCCGTTACCATTTCAAACACCTGCGGGTGTTTTTTGTTTGCAAAAGCAATCGAGTAAGCTGATAATGTGACTGCTATCCGCCTATATTGGGAGGTGCTAAATGGTCCGACGGGGCTACGCTTTGCGTCACTCTCCAACCAGGCAATTGAGCGGCAGGGACCGGCGGCTCTTCTGGGATCTGGTAGTCGAATGTCGTCGTCACAGTGACCTTATAGCCAAGCTCGAACGGAAGCGGAAATGGGACGATTTTGCTTGCGGACAGTCGTGGGGGAATATCAGTCGCATGCTTGAAATCTTGGCTCAAGCTTACCTCTTCGCCGAGAAAGGTCGTTCGGTTGAACTTTGGGCTTCCAATGCCTTAGCGGCAGCGGGAATCTGGCGATTGAAGGCCCGCCCCGATAAACGTCGCCTTGTCTCGCGTTTGCTAGCGGGTGATGTCGAGGTGCTATTGCCGGCGATGGCGGCATTGGTTGGCAATTTGGATACCCAGGCCTCGTAAGGTTTTACAAAGAGACTCTTACGAGGTCTCTTTGTTTTTAGTTTAAGGTTTGCCCTTAGGGTTTGGGTTTGCGATAATTAGCTAATGAAAGCGCTTGAGCATGCAGGTTAAAACTATGCTGCGTCTGATCGCAATCGCCGCCGTGATTGCGGCCGCGACAGTAGCGGCATCATTATTTGTGACTAATCCAACCAAAATCGGTCCATTAGGAGTCACGGCCTGGTTTGTAGTGGTACTTATTGCCATTACCGGTGGGCTGACGGTGGGTTTGTACTGGTTCAAAAGCCGGTTCCCGCGCTATGACACTGAACGAGCCCGCCTAATCGGCTCGCTGCGGCAGGGATTATTGGTGGGTCTTGGCGTCAGTATCGGTCTGGCCTTGGCTAGCCTGCGCCAGTTCAGTTTGCGCGACGGCGTGATGATTGCCATACTACTGGTGTTGATTGAATTTTACTTTAGGACCAGGAGCTGATGGATAAGTCTAAATTAAGGGCAGCCTTGGCCGAAATCGAGGCGGCGGCAGATCGGCGCCAGCTGCAAGAGCTGCGGGTGAAGTATTTGGGCCGAAAGGGCGAGATAACCAAATTATTGACCGCCATTGGTCAGCTTCCGGTAACTAAACGGGCCGCGGCCGGTGCAGCCGCTAATGCTGCTCGGGCTCAAATTGAACAAGCTTTGACAACGGCTGATCAGCAGCTGCGCGGTCAGGTTTTAGAGCAAGCCGCGGCGGTCAAACTAGATCTTACGGTGCCGGTGCCGAGTAATTTGGGCCATCGTCATCCGGTAAACATGCTGGTGGATGAGTTAATTCAAATGTTTTGGCAGCTGGGTTTTAACGTGGTGGACGGTCCGGAAATTGAAACCGAATGGTACAACTTCGAATCTTTGCTGATTAAATCCGATCATCCCGCCCGAGACATGCAGGATACTTTTTATTTGGAAGGTGCCCACTTGCCGCGCACCCACACCTCGGGCGTGCAGGTGCGGTACATGGAAAAACATCAGCCGCCGATTCGCATCATCGCGCCGGGCAAGGTTTACCGCAACGAAGACGAAGACCCGCGGCATCTGTGGATGTTCCATCAGGTTGAAGGTTTGGTGGTGGACGAAAATATTACCATGGCCGATCTAAAGGGCACATTGCAGGAGATGATTGTCGGCTTGCTGGGGGCAAATACCAAAATTAGGTTGCGGCCAAGTTATTTTCCATACACCGAGCCGTCGGTAGAGATGGACGCGACTTGCATTATTTGCAACGGCAAAGGTTGCCACACCTGTAGTGGCACCGGCTGGATCGAGCTGGGCGGTGCGGGAATGGTGCATCCCGATGTACTGCGCAATGCCGGCATCGATCCGGCTCGTTACAGCGGTTTTGCCTTTGGCTTCGGCCCAGAGCGGATCGCGGCTATTAAGTATCAAATTCCGGACATCCGTTATTTCTGGCGGCCAGATCTTAAGTTTTTGGAGCAGTTTTAATGCGCGTGCCGACGGATTGGCTGCAGGATTACTTAAGCTCTAAACTCTCGCCCCGCCAAATGGCCGAGGCGCTGGAGCAGGCTGGCGCTGAAGTGGAGCAAATCATTGAATCACCTAAGCTGGACGCCAAGATTGTGGTGGGGTTGGTTAAGGCGGCGCGGCTGCATCCGGATGCCGACCGGTTAAAGCTGGTCAAAGTTGCAGTCGGACGCAAAGTTTACAACATCGTTTGCGGCGCCGGTAACGTGCGCCCAGGGTTAAAGGTAGCCCTGGCCCAGCTGGGGGCGAAACTGCCCGACGGCACTGTTATAAAGAAGGCCGAAATTCGCGGCCAAAGCTCAGAGGGAATGATTTGCAGCGTCCGCGAGCTGGGACTTGGCGCCGATCACACCGGAATTATGGAGCTGGACGAGCATTTTGTAGTCGGCCAGCCTCTGGCTACCCAACTGCCCAAGGGCGCAGTGCTGGATGTAGCCTCCGCCGCTAACCGCTCGGATTTGCAGGGCATTATTGGTTTGGCGCGCGAAGTGGCAGCGTTCAGCGGGGCTAAATTAAAACTGCCCGAAGCTAAGCTGCCTAAAATTGCCGCCGGTGACAAACGGGTGCAGCTGGCGTCGGACAAAGTTAGCCGGTATCTGTTGGCGGAGCTAGAGGTGTCGGCCAAAAAAGCTTCGCCGACTTGGCTGGCGGAGCGCTTGGCCGCGGCCGGACTGCGACCGATCAACCTGGTGGTGGATGTGACTAATTTTGTGATGTTGGAAACCGGCCAACCCCTGCATGCCTTTGACGCCGCGGCCGTGAAACTGCCCGTTAAGGTTCGGGCGGCCAAGGCCGGCGAAAAACTGGTGACACTGGATGGTCAGGAGCGAAAACTCGACGCTAGTGATCTAATAATTGCTGACTCGCGCAAACCGATTGCTCTGGCCGGGGTGATGGGCGGCCAGTCTAGCGCTGTGACGGCCAAAACCAAACGGATCCTACTGGAATCGGCCAGCTTTGATCGCGCCACCGTCCGCAAATCGGCTCAGCGCCATCTGTTGCGCACCGATGCTAGTGCTCGGTTTGAGCGTGGCCTGCCGGTATCAGCGACACCCGAGGCCATGGCCCGCGCTATCACATTGTTACAACAACTGGCTGGCGGCAAACCCCGCGGTCCGGTGGCTGACGAGTTAAAAGTCTGGCCATGGATCCAGCACGTGGGTCTAAAAGCCGCTGACGTGTCACGGCGCCTGGGAGTGAAGGTGTCGGCCAAGGATATGGCGGCCAAATTGCAATCGCTGGGCTTTAGCGCCGAAGTCTTCGACATTGTGGCTGAAACCAAAAAGCATTTAGGCAGGCCCTACAAATGGGGAGCCAATTACCGGCAAGATGGCACCAGCGCCTTTGACTGTTCGTATTTAACCGATTACATTTATTCGTTGGTCGGCGTTATGATCGGTCACACGGCTCACCAGCAGTATCAAAACGGCTGGACGGTGGAGCTGGGCGACCTGCGGCCGGGCGACTTACTTTTTCGGGGCGGGCACTGGCAAAAGGTCAGCAAACGCGAAAGAGGCGGAGTGTCGCACAATGCGATTTACGTCGGTAATGGCCAAATTATTGATGCCGCTAGCTATGTGCGCATTGACGGCGTGTGGCAGGAACTGCCACAGTCTAAACAGGGTGTGATGCTGTCGCCGTTGGAAGTTATTACCGAAGATCCGGAATTCCTGGGCGCCAGGCGGTATGTAGAAGACTTTAGTGATCTGGTGGCGGTAACGGTGCCCTGGTGGCGGCCAGATGTGCGGTTGCCGGAGGACTTGATCGAAGAAGTCGGGCGGCTGGTAGGTTATGACCAAGTACCGGCGACTTTACCGGTTTGGCGGCCGGCCAAGCCTGAGTTTGATCACTTTTGGCCACGATTGTGGCAAACCAAGGCGGCGTTATACGGGTTGGGATTGTTTGAAGTTAACACCTATGCCTTCGTGAGCGCCAAACTGCTGGAGGATTTCGGTCTGAAGTTAGATCGACATCTCAAGGTTAAAAACCCGTTATCGCTGGATCAAGCCTACCTGCGCAGCAGTTTATTGCCAAGTTTGGCGACCACTAGTGTTAAAAACCAAACCTACGCCAAAGAGTTTGGCATGTATGAAATTAGTAAGGTTTTTACGCCAAATAAGGTTGGCGAGCTGCCACAAGAAAACTTGCATTTGGGCACCATCGTCAAAACTGCACAAAATAGTTATGCAGGTGTTAAAAAAGTCTTAGACGCCATATGTAATGAACACAATTTGTCGCCAACTGTACGTCCAGCCGACGTGGTCGGGCTGACCCCGGGCCGGGCTGCCGAGCTGTTTATGGGGGAACGCCGGCTGGGTATGATTGGCGAAGTCCACCCGGATTCTATCCGCGAATTGAAGTTCGGCAGTCTTGGCTATCTGGAAATTGACCTTAATATGGTTTACGAACTATCCCAACCCCGCCGCTACCAGACCGTTAGCCGCTTCCCATCAATTAGCCGCGACCTAGCCTTAGTGTTAAGCGCTGGCGTTAGTTGGGCGCAAGTTCAAGCCATCATTGCGGGTACTGATCTAGCCGAATGCCAGTTTTTGAGCGATTATTACGGTCCCGATCTTCCGGCCGGGCGCAAAAGTCTGGCGGTGCGACTTACCTTTAGCTCGCCCGACCGGACGATGACAGATAAGGAAGCGGATGAGACGGCGGCTAAAGTCTTAGCCGTTCTTAAAACTAAACTCGGTGCTGAGCTGCGGCGCTAGCCGGCAGCAGCCTTAAGCGTTATAATTTTTGAAGTAATGAAATTATCCTCTGACATCAAGACCGAACTGCAGGAGCTAACCGCCAATTGGCCTTTTAAGCGTTGGGCGCAGTACAGTTTGGCGGCTGGGTTTGTGGTGGTGGCGCTGAATCTAGGCCTGGCGGCGGCGCTGGCCGGGCGGATCTACCCCGGTATTAAAGTGGCCGATCACAATTTGGGCGGTTTAACTCGTCCGGCGGCCAGGCAAATGCTGCAGTCGACTTCGCAAAACTACCGCCTGACCCTTAAGGTTGCCGGCCAAACCTATGACTTGACGCCCGAGCAAATTGGCACCAATTACGACATCGAAACTACCCTGGACCAAGCCTTTATGGCCGGCCGCAGTCACGCTTGGCCGTTGTGGGGGTTGGTCGACATTTGGCGGCATAATCACCTGGTTTATGCCTACGAGGTAGACCGTAATATTCTGGGGCAGTTTGTGACCCAAATCGCCAAAGCCTCCACCAGCCCGGCGGTCGACGCCCGGGTGGTAATCAGTAATGGCCAAATCCAAGTCCAGCCCGACCAACCCGGCAAGGTAGTGGATCGCGCGGAATTATCCTCCAAGATCGGTGTGGCCCTGGCCAGCTTTAGCCAGCAGCCGATCGTTATGGATCCGGCAGTGGTGCAGGCGACAGTGCAGGCTAGGGATACGGCCGACGCGGTAGCACAGGCTAAGCAAATTTTAGATCTACCCATAAGTCTGACTTACAACGGCCAGGCTTACCGGCCGACCGATACCGACGTGGGCAACTGGGTTGCCTTTAAAGCCGATGGTGATCATAAGTTAATAGCTTACATTGATACCGGGCGGGTTAAGACTTACTTGCAAATTTTGGCCGAAAAACTCAACGTGGCGGCGGTGAATAAGAAAGTCAGTGTGGCCAACGGTGTGACTACCGTTACCCAAGAGGGCAAGGACGGTACTGCCATCGACCAAGACCCGGCGGTTAATGCTATTGCCAAAGCCCTGGATGCTCGTCAAGGCCTGGCTTATCAGCTGACCAGCCACGCCGTGCCGTTCAAGACCGATACCACCCAGCAGCTGTCGTTGGCTGGCGGCCGCTACATTGAAGCCAGTCTGGCCCTGCAACATTTGTGGGTCTATGACAACTCGCAGGTGGTGTTTGACTCGCCGCTAACCAGTGGCGCTACCGGTGCGGGCTTCCCAACCCCAACTGGACTATTTGCCATTTACTATAAAACCACTAACTTTTGGATGGACGGCCACCACTTGGGCTACAACTATTATGTACACGTGGACTTCTGGATGCCGTTTTACAAAGATTACGGCTTGCATGACGCGTCCTGGCGCAGCAGCTTTGGCGGGCAGGATTACTATTATAATGGCTCGCACGGCTGTATAAACTTGCCCTGGGCCACGGCGGCTTGGTTGTATAATTGGTCGACCGTTGGCACACCTGTCTGGGTCCACCTGTAAAGTGATATAATAACCTCCGACTAGGGCGGCGAGTGGGAGGTTGAAATGGCGGGGTTGGGTAAGTCATTGGCTAGTTTAGCGCCGGAATCCAAGCCTAAGCGCAAGACCAAGCACTGGATTTTCCGCATTCTGTTAACACCTCAGGCCAAATTGCCGGCCTGGCTAACGGCTGAAGACACCGTCCAAGAAGCCAGCATCAAGTGGGGCAAGCAAACTTATCGTTGTTTGCTGATCGATGCCCTGCACATTAGTTACAGCGAGAGAATCGTGCGCATTGAGGGTGACGGGCGCGTGCTGGTGAGCCCGGCTGGTTGGGCGGATCCACCCGCGATTTTTGAATCGGACGACTATTTGGTGGTTACGGAACCATTTGCCAGCCAAGTAATTGCCACCAGCCGCCACTTTTGCTGGCATTGCCGGGAGAACAGCGGTGAAAGCACCGAAGTGGTGCTAGACGGCGACGACCTGGAAACAACCTACAAGTGCCAGACTTGTAGTCATGTCTGGTACGATTTGCAAGTGGCTTGAATTAAAGGGCGACCATGATGGTCGCCCTTTAACGTTGGTAAGCCTGGCCGCCTGCTGAACGTAAGTGGTATAATTTTGGTTAATGGACCCAAACCCGACCCAACCCGAAATTCAACCCGCGGTACCGGAGGTGCCGGTACCGGAGGTGCAACCCACTCCGCCTGCCCAACCGGCCGCAGTACCGCCGCCGCCTGCCCCTGCGCCGGTCCCGCCAGTTTCGCCCCTGCCGCCAACTCCCACTCCCGTTCCACCAGCGGTCACTGGTCCAGCCACGGCCGATGACGTGGACGTGATTGAAAAAGAATGGGTGGACCAAGCCGAGGAAATCATTAAAACCAAGGCCAATGATCCTCACGCCGAAGAAGATGCGGTGGAAGATTTGCAGGTGGATTATCTCAAAAAACGCTACGGCAAGGATTTGACCAACCCTGAGGAAAATTAGATGTTAACGGGCGGCTACATTATTATCGGTCTGATTTTTTTGGTTTTAGCCGGCGGACTTGGTACGGTGGCCTATGTGATTTATCGCCGGGCTTTGCGCCGGGCCAAGGGGATTGAGCGGGGACTCAAGATGGTGCCGTTACTGGTACACCTGCCGCCGGCCAGCGCCGACACTGCTACCGAGGGGCGTGATGTCCGCGAGGTAATGCGCCAAAAAGTTGCCCAAGCCGAAACTCTCTATAATTTAATTGCCGGTACCGCCAAGGCCGGTTTTAAAAGTCGATTTTACGGCCAACGGCACTTGGCGCTAGAAGTAATTGCTACCAATGGCAAAATATACTTTTACATCGCCGCGCCGGTGGCCCTGGCCGAGGTGGTTAAGCAAGCCATCGTGACGGCTTATCCGGGTGCCAGCGTGGAGGAAGCCGAGGATCACAACGTGTTTAGCGAGGCCGGAAAATTACCCGGCACGGCTGGCGGCGAGCTGGTGTTAAAGCATGAGTCGGCCTATCCCATTGCTACCTACAAACACTTAGAAGCTGATCCGCTGGAGGCAATTTTTAACGGCCTGACTACTCTAAGTTCCGACGAAGGCGCGGGGGTGCAGATTATGGTTCGTCCGGCCGGTGAAGCTTGGACCCGCCGGGCAATTAAAACCGCCTTGAAGTTGCGGGGGAAAGGCGGGGCGGAGTTTAAATTCGGGGCTAAAGATTTCGTCAAGGCTGCCATTAAATCACCCACGCCTGCACCCACCGACGATCCCAGGCCGCCCGAACCCAAAACTGGGGCCGAGCTGGCCAAAATCGAAGCCATCGAAGAAAAAACCCGTTACACCGGCTACGAAACACTGATTCGCCTGTTGGTATCGACTCCCCAGCCGGCTCGCAGCGAGACTTTGCTGGCTCAATTATCCAATGCCTTCGCGCTCTATGACGCGCCCGGGTTAAACGGCTTTAAATACGTTCCAGCTAAAGATATCACCGGTCTGGTGACAGCCTTTATTTTTCGTTTTTTCCCGCCCCGCGCCACCAGCAGCGTCTTAAACAGCGCTGAACTAGCCACCATTTTCCATTTGCCCGAGGCTCAGTTTACCGCCACCAGCCAAGTTGAGCGTCAGGCTGCCAAGCAAGCCGAGGGCCCCCCGACACCCGCCGCCAGTGGCCTATTATTGGGTTACAACGTTTGGCGCGGCGCCCAAAAAGAAGTGCGGCTAACCCCCGAAGACCGCCGTCGCCACACCTACATCGTCGGCCAAACCGGTACTGGTAAATCCACCATGCTGGAAAATTTGGCGGTGCAGGACATGTTAGAAGGCCGCGGCTTTGCTTTTATTGATCCGCATGGGGATGCCGCCGAACGGCTAATTAGCGTAGTGCCTAAAAACCGAGCCGAAGATGTGATTTACTTCAATCCGGCCGATTCACAAACACCGCTAGGCTTGAACTTATTTGAATTTTCTAGCCCTGAACAAAAAGACTTTATTATCCAAGAGACCATCGGTATGCTGTACAAGCTCTACGACCCTGGACACACCGGCATTATTGGACCCAGATACGAGCATTGGTATCGCAACGCCGCCCTGACCCTAATGAGCGATCCGGCCGGCGCTACCTTCATTGAGGTGCCGAAGGTGTTTACTGACACCGACTTTTTGCGGGCCAAGTTTAAGCACTTGACCGACCCGACCGTCATTGATTTTTGGACCAAAGAAATGGCCCAAACCAGCGATTATCACAAAAGCGAGATGCTGGGCTGGTTCGTCAGCAAGTTCGGTGCATTCCAACAAAATGACATTATGCGTAACATCCTGGGCCAGGTCACCAGCGCTTTTGACGTGCGACAGGCGATGGATGAGGGCAAAATATTAATCGTCAATTTGAGTAAGGGCCAGCTAGGGGAATTAAACGCTAACCTTTTGGGTATGATGCTGGTAATTAAGTTCCAGGCGGCAGCCATGAGCCGAGCCAGCGTGGCGGCTGAAGCCCGTAAAGATTTTTGCTTGTACGTCGATGAGTTCCAGAACTTCTCCACCGATTCTTTTGCTTCGATTTTAAGTGAGTCGCGCAAATACGGGCTAAATCTAATCGTAGCCAACCAATTTATTGGGCAATTGAACCAACAGGTACGCGAGGCCGTCTTTGGCAATGTCGGCTCGATAATCGGTTACCGGGTGGGACCGGAAGACGCCGAGTTTTTAGTCAAGCAGTTCGCGCCGGTATTCGATCAGCAAGATTTGGTGAATTTGCCCAACTTTAACGCCGTCATCCGTCTGATGTTAAATGGCTTGCCCACCCAGCCGTTTAGCTTGGTGGCGTTGCCGCCGCTGGGAATTAGTAATCCGACGCTGGGGGAGGCGGTCAAAGAGCTATCGGCCGCCAAGTATGGCCATCCGCGGGCTCAAGTTGAGGCCGAAATTTTGCGGCGGATTAGTACCAAGCCAACCCAACCGGCGCCCCAGCCAGCT
>CAZHSX010000007.1:18908-26934 GCA_964535275.1 uncultured Candidatus Saccharimonadales bacterium | reverse complement strand
GGCGGCCAGCGCTTTTACGAACGCAAAGAAATTAAAGACGTACTGGCCTACCTGCGATTTGTGTACCAGCCCGACGATATGGTGAGTTTTAACCGCGTTATTAACTTACCGCCGCGGGGGCTGGGCGATAAAACCTTGGAACGGCTGATGGCGTGGCGGGCCGAGCAAAACCTAAGCTTGGTCGCAGCTCTCCAGCGCGCCGATGAAGTTACGGGCCTAACGCCGCGGGCCGCGGCCGCGCTCAAGCAATTCGCGGTGTTGATTCAAGATTTGCGTGCCCGGTCGCAAACTTTAACTTTGCCGCAATTGATTGAACTGGTAATAAAACGCAGCGGTTTTTTGGAGTATTTGGACGACGGTTCTATCACCGCCGCCGACCGGGTCGAAAACGTCAAAGAAATGATCAGCGTGGCCGAAGAATTTGGCGATCGTGGACTGGAAGGCTTTTTGGAAGAGGTGGCACTAATCAGTGACCTCGACAATTATTCCAGTGCCGCCAATGCTATAACACTGATGACCTTGCATGCCGCCAAGGGGCTGGAATTTCCGGTGGTGTTTATGACCGGCATGGAAGAGGGCGTGTTTCCGCACAGCCGCTCGGCCTTTGACCAAAGCGAACTGGAAGAAGAACGGCGGCTGTGTTACGTAGGCATGACGCGGGCGCGGGAACAGTTATATTTAACTCGCGCCACGGCTCGCTTGTTGTTCGGCCAAACCACCCACAACCCGCCATCGCGGTTCTTACTAGACATTCCGGCCGCGGTTCAACAAGTGTCGGTTTTGCCGATGACATCAAAGGCCGAAAAGATCATTAAGCCGGTCATCAATCTGCGTCCCGGCGATCGCGTTCGCCACGCCAAATTTGGCGAGGGGATTGTAGTAGCAGTAGCCGGTGACGAACTGACCGCCGCCTTTGCTCGCATTGGCACCAAACGCCTATCCCTTTCTTTTGCCCCGATCGAAAAACTTGACTAACTATTTTATCCACAATTTGACAGCCATACCTGTTAAGGTTAATATGGTTAAGCGCATAAACATTAGCGCCAAAAATCAACTTTAAAACCAAAACTTAAAATCAAAGCCGATTTGCAGTAACTATAGAGGCCAGTATTTTAAGCCGCAAAATTGGATCCCGTTTGGCTAAGTTGGTCGCCTGGCCAACCAAAATCAACCTCACCCCCGCCAGCGGTCTCCTCATCACTCTCGCCGTTTTTGGCCTGCCTACGGCCGCAAAAAAACCCACTAACTTTGCCCTGGCCGAATCGTCCCGGGTGGTAAGTTTGTATTTCGACGGCCAGAAGAAAGTTGTCACCACCGACGCCGATCACGTCAGCCATGTGCTGGACCGTGCCGGCATCACGTTGAATAACAATGACATTGTTGAACCGGCTGCCGATACTTTTATCCCCCAAGGTTTTTTTAACATTAACATTTACCGCTCGCGGCCGGTGATGATTGTGGATGGCGCCAATGTCATCCGCACCACCAGCGCTTACGAAAGCCCGCGCTTAATTGCCAGCGGTGCCGGCTTGACGGTTTACCCTGAAGACGAATTCAATTCCGAAATTATCACCAACTTTGCTGCCGACCATTTTATTGGCCCCAAAATCACCCTGGTCCGCGCTTTGCCCGTTACCATTAAAGCCGACGGCAATCTGCGCAGTCTGCGCACCCAA
This sequence comes from uncultured Candidatus Saccharimonadales bacterium, assembly GCA_964535275.1. Lineage (GTDB taxonomy): Bacteria > Patescibacteriota > Saccharimonadia > UBA4664 > CAZHSX01 > CAZHSX01. Next base: position 25,258 of record CAZHSX010000007.1, on the reverse strand, counting down.
GCCCACACCGTCAAAGAATTGCTGGATGGCCAAAACGTAGCCATCGGTCTTAAAGATGTCATTACTCCGGGGCTGGCGGATCAGCTGACCGCTGGAACCACGGTGGTGATAGTGCGGGTGGGTGAGGCCGAAATTACTGTTAACGAAGTCTTGCCCCACGCCACCAAAGTTATAAGTGACAGCACTCAGTATCGCGGCTATCATGCTGTTCAAGTTCCTGGCAGCGACGGCCATCGCGTTGTGACTTATAAAATCAATTATCGTGACGGCGTGGAAGTTTCCCGCCAGACCCTGGGCGTAGCCGATCAAGTTGACCCCGTGACACGGATCGAAGTGGTTGGTACCAAAGTTTATTATGCCAGCGACATGGAGGCTCTTGGCGGTCGGCTGGCGGCAGCCCGCGGCTGGGATGGTGATGAATGGGACGCACTGGATCAGTTATGGCTGCATGAATCCAACTGGAATCCCACATCTTATAATGGTTCGGGTCCGGCTTGCGGCATTCCCCAGGCTAACCCCTGCTCAAAATTACCCGGCTGGTCGCCCTTGGATCCGGCCGCCCAAATTAACTGGGGGCTCGATTACATTGCCCGGATTTACGGCGATCCAATTCGAGCCTGGGCGCACTGGCAAGTCTACCGGTCGTATTAATCCCAAAAAGAAGAAAGCCTCTGAAATTCAGAGGCTTTCTGTTCGTTGCGGGTGTCACCGATCGTGGCGACGCAGTTCCCAGTTCTGGTTAGCCCTAGCGTAGGCGACCACTATCTTCTGTTGGGTGGAAACCACGATACCACCGAGACGGTACTCATCGGCGGTGACGACTGTGCGCTTGATTACTACTCGCACCTTATCGCCATCGGCGGTCAGAAATTCGGCGGCTACCTCGCCGTCGTCACATACCGGCAATGGCCTCATTGCCAGATCGGCTTGGTGGGACAAGATCTTTTCCCAAAGCTTTGTATGTTCGTTCGGCTGCAGAGGCTGCCGCAGCGACACGTCTGGCGCGTCAAGCAGGTCGATTGCCATGTCAAATACTCCCTCACCCGGAAAGTAACAGTTATTTCATAATATCATATTATGTTCGTACTGTCAATAGCGAGCAAGCAACGATTCGTGTAGAATAAGGGCATGAACCTGACCAATCTGGACGATTTGCGTACGGCCTTAAAATTGGCCGGACTAAAACCGCAAAAAGGCTTAGGCCAACATTTTTTGGTTGATCAATCCAGCCTGGAGGCAGTGATGGATGCGGCCAAGTTAACGGCGGCCGATACGGTATTGGAGATCGGTCCGGGCTTAGGGGTAATGACATGGCCGTTGGCCGAACGGGTTGGGCGCGTGATAGCGGTGGAGGCTGACGAACAACTAGCAGGGCTGCTGCGCCGTCAGGCGCCGGCCAATCTTGAAGTTATTAGCGGCGACATCCTGGATTTTGACCTGCGTCGACTGCCGCCGGGCTACAAAGTGGCGGCTAATTTGCCCTATTACATCACTGCTAAAATTTTGCGCCTGCTGATCGAAGGCCCAAATCCGCCGGCCGTCATGAGTCTGCTGGTCCAGCGTGAAGTGGCCGAGCGCATCACCGCCGGTCCGGGAGATTATTCGGTCCTGGCCTTAAGCGTACAATATTACGGCCGCCCTCGACTGGTTCAGATTGTCGAGCGCCATAAGTTTTGGCCGGCGCCCGCGGTAGATTCGGCGATCCTGCAAATTCAATTAACCGGCCCCGCCTTTGCCGCCGACCCGGCTAAGCTTTTTCGTTTGATCAAAGCCGGTTTCGGTGAACGCCGTAAACAACTGGTGAATTCCCTGGCTGGCGGCCTCAATGCCTCGGCCGACACTACTGCCCGCCTTTTGGCCACCGCCAAGATCGCCCCGACGGCCCGGGCCCAAGAACTGTCATTGGCCGACTGGCAAAAACTCTATGCTGTCGCCACTAAAGCTAACCTACTGCCATGAAGTTTTTGATTAAATTTATCGGCTGGATCACTGTCGTTGTCGTCAGTGTGACGGCTTTGGTATTTATTCTGGACGGTACGCTGTTAAACTCGAAGTTTTTGAGTCAAAAGGCTCAAGTAGCCGGAATTTACACCGATCTGGCGGCCGACCTGCCCCAGGCTTTGGCCGGCAGCAACACCGACATCAAAAATGTTCTTTCCGATGTTATTACACCAGATTACGTTCAAACCAAGCTGGACGATTACTTGGCCAGCCTGGAGCAGCACTACCGCCGCGGTGCCGAAGCCCCTGACTTAACGCTGGGCGATTTGGGTCCGGCGATTGAAGAGCGCGGTTACGAGTTAACACCGCCGCTGACCCAGCTGATTAACACCCCGATTATCAAGGCGCCAACCAGCCATGGTTTACTGGATCAAATTTATCAAGGCGTTGGCCGGCTGAAGGTCATTGGTCCGTTGCTAATTGCCGTCCTGGCGGTGTTATTGATTTTCATGGGTCACGCCAAACGTACCCACACGATTGTCAGGGTATTGCTGGAATCATCTGCCGCTATGGTCTTGGCCTATGTGTTGTGGCTGGCCTTGCCGGGCTTATTAACCCAAGCCCTCAGCAGTCAAACCGACATTAAATTACCGGCTCAGCCGATCCTCAATTGGCTCAAAGCCGTGTTTACCGGCATTGGTACGGTTACTCTCCATACTGCTATCGGCTTTGCCATCGGCGCCGTGGTGGCTTTGGTGGCGGATTGGCTGCTACGTCTAAGTTTGGGTCACCGGGGCAGTGGAAGGAGCGGGCCGGGGACGCATCCAATTAGCAAATTCCATCCGCCGGATAGATAATCCATCTGTTATCATTAGACAGTATGGCCAAGCCTAAATTTTACATTACTACTTCCATCGCTTACGCCAATGCCAATCCGCATATCGGGTATGCCATGGAACTGGCGCAGGCTGATGCCTTTGCCCGTTATTACCGCGCCCAAGGCCGGGAAGTTTTCTACGCTACCGGTACCGATGAGCACGGCACCAAAATTTATCGCACAGCCAAAGCCAATAAGCAGCCGCCCCAAAAATTTGTTGATCAAATCAGCCGCCGTTTCCTGGATTTAACCAAAGCCCTCAATGTCAGTAATGACGTTTTTGTCCGCACCACCGATGCCAAGCACAAAAAGATTGCCCAGGCTTTTTGGCGGGCTTGTAAAAAGGGCGACATTTACAAGTCCAAATATGACGGTTTGTACTGCGTCGGCTGCGAACTGTATTACACCGCTCAAGAGGCCGCCGGCGGCAAATGTCCGATTCACAAAACCAAATTGGAAAAATTATCCGAGGAAAATTACTTCTTCAAGCTTAGCCAATATACCGCGGCCATCAAAAAACTGATTAGTGACGACCAGCTGAAAATTATACCCGACACCCGCAAAAACGAGATACTGGCTTTACTCGATCGCGGACTGGAAGATGTCAGCATCTCAAGGTCGAAGGACAAATTACCCTGGGGGGTAGAAGTGCCGGGCGATCCCGACCAAGTCATGTATGTTTGGTTTGACGCTTTGCCGAATTACGTTTCGGTATTGGACTGGCCGGCCGGGGCTGGGTTTAAAAAATTTTGGCCGGCGGATACACATGTGATCGGCAAAGATATTTTGCGCCAGCATGCCGCGCTCTGGCCTGCCATGCTGTTGTCAGCCGGTCTAGAACTGCCTCAAACCATTTACGTACACGGTTTTATTGAATCCGGCGGCCATAAGATGAGTAAATCCTTGGGCAACGTCATCGATCCCTTTGAAGTAATTGCTAAATACAGCAGCGATGCTTTGCGTTATTACTTACTGCGCGAAATTCCGTTTGGCGGTGACGGCGATTTTACTTGGGAGCGTTTTAATCTGGTGTACGATAGCGACCTGGCCAACGAACTGGGCAACCTTGTCAGCCGGGTAGCGGCTATGGTAACCAAATACCAGGATGGAGCCGTCGGCGAAGTGCCGGACGGCATCCATGATGATCAAGCTTTCCATCAAGCCATGGCAGACTGGCGACTCGACCTGGCACTAACCGACATCTGGCTGTTAGTTAAAGAATTAAACCAGTTTATTGATGAAGAAAAACCTTGGGAATTATTCAAAACCGATAAAACCCAACTAAGCAAGGTTTTGGACCATGCCGTGGCCGATCTGCGTCAAATCAGCCACTTGCTGGAGCCATTTTTGCCCGCCACGGCGGCCAAAATTCAAACTGCTTTTGGCGGAGCCAAAGTTAAAGACGCCGGCATTTTGTTTCCCAAAAACGACACTATTACCAAAACCGAATTTAAGGTTTAAATGTTGGTCGACACCCACGCCCATCTGCATCACGAGGGTTTGGTCGAGCGGACCAGTGAGGTATTGGACGCTGCCAAACTGGCGGGTGTCGGCAAAATTTTAACTGTCGGAGTCAATGCCGCCGATAGCGCCGCCGCGGTTGAATTTGCTGCGGCTCGCGAGGAGGTGTGGGCGACGGTTGGCTTGCACCCCCATGATGCTGGCCAAGGGAAAACGGCACTGGACAAGATCGCCAAACTGGCTCGCCACCCCAAAGTTGTGGCTATTGGTGAATGCGGCCTGGACTTCTACCGCAACTTGTCGGGCAGGGAAGAACAAGAAAAAGCCCTGCGGTTTCAAATCGAGCTGGCGTTGGAGCTAAACAAACCGCTAGTGTTCCATGTCCGCCAGGCGTTCGACGAATTTTTCAAAATATTGGACGACTACCCACGGACGAGGGGAGTGGTGCATTGCTTTACCGCCACTCGGGCTGAATTGGATCAGACGCTGGAGCGGGGATTATATGCCGCTTTCAATGGCATCATGACTTTTACTAAAGATGAATTTCAGCTTGAGGCGGCGCAGCAGTGTCCGGCGGATCGGCTCCTGCTAGAAACCGATTGCCCGTTTTTAACTCCACACCCCAAACGCGGACAAGTCAACGAGCCGGCTAATTTAAAAATAATTGCTGAGTTTTTGGCCAAACTGCGAAATGAGCCGTTTGAGGCTTTGGCTAGCCAAACCACCCAAAACGCGCTAGACTTGTTCGGCATATGATTTACCTAGATTACGCCGCCGCCGCGCCGGTCCGGCCGGAAGTGGTAAAGGCCATGCAGGCGTATTTAACTGACCAATTTTATAATCCCGCCAGCCTGTACCAGCCGGCTCGGGCGGTTCGGCGCACCATCGACGACGCCCGATCCACTGTGGCCAAAGTCTTGGGCGCTAAAGCCAGCGAAATTATTTTTACCGCCGGCGCTACCGAAAGCATTAACTTAGCCGTCCAAGGTGTAGCCAAAGCCTTTCCCGGACAACACATTGCCACTAGCGCCATCGAGCACGAATCAGTGCTGGCCACGGTCAATGCTCTGGGTAAGCAGGGTTGGATGCAAACATCCGTTATTCCGGTAACGGCCGATGGATTTGTCCGGATCGAAGACGTTGCCCAAGCCATCACCGACCAAACCGTTTTGATATCCGTCATCTATGCCAACCACGAAATCGGTACTGTCCAGCCGTTGGCTAAAATCGGCCAGCTGATTGCCGGGATCCGCACCGATCGCGCCAAGCGGGGGATTAGCTTGCCGCTGTATTTGCACAGCGACGCTTCGCAAGCCGCCGGCTACTTAGATTTGCAGGTCCAGCGCTTGGGCGTGGATTTGTTAACTCTAAACGGCGCCAAACTCGGCGGCCCCAAGCAAAGCGGGGTGTTGTATGTTAAAACCGGCACTAGGTTGGAGCCGCTAATTTACGGCGGCGGGCAGGAAGGCGGAACGCGGGCCGGGACTGAGAATGCGGCGGCGGCAGTCGGGCTGGCCAAAGCCTTGGAAATTGCAACTCGAGAGCGAGTGGAGGAGACTAAGCGGCTGGCAGGTTTGCGGGATCAATTGATAAAGGCGTTAGCCCAAATCCCCAGAGCCAAGCTTAACGGACATATTAGCAAACGATTGCCTAACAATGTCAACTTTACATTTTACGACGCGACAGGGGAGACATTAGTGCTATATCTGGAGCAGGCTGGCATCTTAGCCGGCACCGGGGCGGCCTGCAGTATCGGCAGCGATCAACCGTCGGCCAGCCTGATCGCAATTGGCCTCTCCCCTACCGCCGCTAATTCTAGTTTGCGCCTGACGTTGGGCTACCAAACTACCGCGGCCGACATTCGCCAAGTTATAAAGGTCTTCCCCGCCCTGGTCGCCCGCGTGCGTCAGGTCGGCTCCTAAAGCTGTTAAAATAGCAGGATGAAACGCTTTTTAATTATTGTTGCCACCAGCCTGGTGTTGGTCACTATCGTGGCCGTAACCGGCTTTTTAAGCTTGGGTTTCTGGCTGTCGCCGCAATCGCCACTGGAAAAAAGCGACGCCATCGTGGC
>CAZHSX010000007.1:16707-18808 GCA_964535275.1 uncultured Candidatus Saccharimonadales bacterium | reverse complement strand
TGGGGCCAAGCGTCAAAATCATTAACCACTCGGCCACCGATCAAAACTGGCGCCGCTCAGCCTGGTGGGCCAATAACTACAGTTACCGGGTGACATTGTCCGAACTCCAAAAAACCCTTTATGTTATTTTTAATCACTAATACCTTAAATAGGCAGAATCGGTTATGAAAACAGTTTACGTCGGATTAAGCGGCGGAGTGGACAGTTCAGTGGCGGCGGCGCTACTCCAGCAAGCCGGCTACCGAGTAGTGGGTGCATACATGCAAAACTGGACGGCTGACGTTGCCGGAGCGCAATGCCCGTGGAAGCAGGATCTAGCTGATGCTCGGGCAGTGGCTGCCAAACTGGACATTCCGTTTAAAGTTTTTGACTTTCAGACCCAGTACAAGCAAAAGGTTGTGGATTATTTGGTGGCCGAGTATCAAGCCGGCCGCACGCCGAATCCGGATGTGATGTGCAACCAGGAAATTAAGTTCAAGTTATTTTTGGATACGGCGCTGGCCGACGGCGCTGACTTGATTGCTACTGGCCATTACGCGCGCGTTAAAGCCGGACAATTATACGCCGGCCTGGATAAAAACAAGGACCAGTCGTACTTTTTGTACCGAGTATCGGCGGCAGCTTTGGGTAAAACTTTAATGCCAATCGGCGACTACACCAAACCGCAAATCCGGCAAATGGCTAAAAAGTTTGGCCTGCCCACCGCCGCCAAACCCGATTCCCAGGGCATTTGCTTTGTGGGCGAGGTAGGGATTAAAGCTTTCTTGCGTCAATACATCACGGCTGAACCCGGCCCGGTTAAGTTGGGCGCTAAAACCGTCGGTGAGCATGACGGCGCCGTGTTTTACACTATCGGCCAGCGCCACGGGCTGGGTGTTGGCGGCGGCCGGCCGTACTACGTGATTGGCAAAGATATGCCAACCAACACCGTATACGTCACTGACGACCCAGCCGATCTGGAGCTATACACAAAGCAATTTCTGATTGCCGATATTCATTGGCTTGGACCAAAGCCGACCGAAGGCCAGGTTTACCAAGTCCGCAGCCGTTATCGCGGTGGGTTAATTAACGGCTTGGTTGTGCCGGCCGGCGACCAATATCTAATCAAACTTAGCCGCTGCGACCGCGCCATTACCCCCGGCCAATCGGCCGTAATCTATAGCCGCAATCGCGTGGTGGGAGGGGGGATTATAGCTGTTAAGTACGAACCAAAGACTAGGATAAACCCCAAATCCAGGCAGCCAAGCTTGGCAACTGGCCGGTAAAATGGTATAGTTTGCTCACCAATTGTTCCTTGAGGAGGTGAGGGCAACGCAAGAGCTGATTCGGCTATTGCAAGACATGGTACCGGCAGATGATTTGGCAGTGTTGGCCCGCTGTTTGGCCGAAGACCTGGAGGCGGTTTACGCTTTTCGGCAGGCCCACGGCAGTGATGGGGCTGAAGAGCTCCGCTTATACCACTTAATGGTCTCCACCCAGGCCGCCCTCAAGCTGCATGGCCTTAGCGACGAGCAAATCACCCGCTTGCGCCGCACGGCCCAGCCGTACCTGAACGACGAAGATTTGCCGCAATTGCTGCAAACCTTGGGTGCCCTAGCTCAAAGCACCGCACAATTGGAATAAGAGCCGAAGCGACCATATACTCGCATCGGCTCTTTTCCGTTACAATGCAAAGGATGACTACCAACGCAATTCGGACTAAATTCCTGGAATTTTTTAAGTCCAAAGACCACACCATTATCCCTTCGGCTCCCCTGGTGCCGGAGCATGATCCGACGGTGCTGTTTACCACCGCCGGCATGCATCCGCTGGTGCCGTATCTGCTGGGTGAAGTTCACCCTGGCGGCCAGCGCCTGGCCAACTTCCAAAAAGTTCTGCGCACCACCGACATTGATGAAATCGGCGACAACTCGCATCTGACCATGTTTGAAATGCTGGGCAACTGGAGCCTGGGCGATTATTACAAAGATAACAGCATTGCCTGGAGCTGGGAGTTTTTGACCAAACATTTAAACCTGGAACCGCCAAAGTTGTACGTGACGGTTTACGAGGGTGACGCTCAAGTACCCAAAGACGACCAGTCGATTAAAATTTGGCAGGA
>CAZHSX010000007.1:0-16607 GCA_964535275.1 uncultured Candidatus Saccharimonadales bacterium | reverse complement strand
ATCGCGCCGGTGGTTATTAACGCCTACAGCGATGCCTATCCCGAATTGGCCCAGCGCCGGGATCAAATCATCGGCAGTCTGGACCGCGAGGAATCCCAGTTCCGCAAAACCTTGGATCGCGGCGTGCGGGAATTTGCAAAATTGGCCAAACCCAAGCTGACCGGCCAAACCGTTTTTACCCTGTTTGATACTTATGGCTTCCCGCCCGAGTTATCGGTGGAAGAAGCCAGAGTTACCGGTGTGCCGGTGGGCTCTAACTGGGACGAAGACTTCGACCGGCTGATGCGCCAACAAAAAGATCGCAGCCGCACCGCTACGGCTGGGCAGTTTAAAGGCGGCTTGGCCGATCACAGCCAGGCAGTAACCAAATATCACACCGCTACGCACTTAATGTACCAGGCCTTGCGCCAAGTGCTGGGTGACCAGGTAGTCCAACGCGGCAGCAATTTAACGGCCGAACGCCTGCGCTTTGACTTTAGCTATGACCAAAAAATGACACCGGCACAAATTGCCGAGGTGGAAAAAATCGTAAACGAGCAGATCCAAAAAGATTTACCGGTGGGCTATATCGAAATGAGTCCGGCGGAAGCTTTTAAACAAGGTGCGCTGGGTGCTTTTGGCGACAAATATGGCGACAAAGTCAAAGTTTATACCGCCGGCGACTTTAGTAAAGAAATCTGCGGCGGCCCGCACGTGGAGCATACCGGCGCTTTAGGAAAATTTCGCATTGTTAAAGAAGAATCTAGCTCGGCTGGCGTCAGGCGCATTAAGGCTGTTTTGGAATAAGAAAAACCTCTCGATGTTGATCGAGAGGCGTTAGTCGAGGCGGAAGGGCCGGCTGGGTGTTCACGGCCCCTCCTTTGTTTACGACAGCCTCGATGTCGGTGAGCGCGGGAGACAAGCTCTTGTTGGCTGGAGGCGCTTGATGCGAAATCTGTTGGCGCTCCCAATTGTTGGCTTGCTCGCGCTGGGGCAGAACTTGGGTTTAACTGATTACCCCCTTCTGTCGGCGTCTGGGCTTGTTTACGCGTTCCTCGACGTCGGATCCTTACACCTCTCGTCCCTGGTCCGCCTAAGGCGACTTCACGCTGAGGTTTATCGAATTTCTATCCGGCGGGACCCCGCGTAATGACTCCAGCGCCATTATACCGCTAATGGTTAAACTTGTCAATAGGCTTATGGTTATCTGCACCGCTTCTCCTGGGAGACTGGCCGATTGGCCATCTGCGAGCATAAGCGGTAAAATACAACCCAGCATGGCCCTTAAACTGGTCGAAAAATTTACCAAACGCACCGACCCTAGTCACCAGTATTTGGTGTCGCTGGACATCGGTACCGAATTCGTCAAAGCCTTGATCGGAGAAGTTAAAGGCGAGCAGTTGGAAATTATCGGCGTTGGCCGTCAGCGTCAGCGTTTAAGCGATATGCAATCCGGCGCCGTCACCGACATTGCCGGGGTGGTGGAAAACTGTGACGCGGCCCTGAAAGCCGCCGAGCAAATGGCCGGCGTGGTCGGACGCGACTGCGTTATCGGCATTGCCGGTGAACTGGTGAAGGGCTTGGTCACCACCATTCGTTACAAGCGACTGACGCCCGAAAAAGCCATTGACATGGAAGAGCTCAAAAAAATTCTCGACCGGGTGCAATACCGGGCTTTCGAGCGTGCCCGCGAAACTTTGAGCTGGGAAACCGGCTACAAGGAAATCGAAGTTAAGCTGGTGAACACTGCCATCGTAGATGTGCAAATTGACGGCTACCGGGTCACCAATCCCATCGGTTTTCAGGGTAAACTGGTCAGCATTCAACTGTTTAATGCCTTCGCCCCCATGGTGCATTTGGGCGCCCTGCAAAGCGTAGCCGCCAATTTAGACTTGAATTTAATCAACATTGCCGCCGAACCTTTTGCCGTGGCCAAATCAGTGGCCGGCGCGGCTGCCACTGATTTCAGCGCTATCTTTATCGACATTGGCGGCGGCACCACTGACATCGCTTTAGTAGACAATGGCGGCACGATTGGCACCAAGATGTATGCCATCGGAGGGCGCAGTTTTACCAAGCGCATTGCCAGTTCGCAGGGCGCTACCTACGACGAAGCCGAGCAGTTAAAACTCAAATACGCCGCCGGTTCGCTGGGGGCTCGCCAATCCAAGCAGATCGCTGCCGCCCTGGAAAACGACGTTAAAGTTTGGCTGTCGGGGGTGGAACTCTCCCTGGGTGAGTTTAATAAAATCGACCACTTGCCTTCTAAAATCCTGTTGTGCGGCGGCGGCACGGGATTACCCGAGATTACGGCTGCGCTGAAGGGCGCCCAATGGTATAAGAACTTGCCGTTCGCGCGCCGGCCGGTAGTCAAACACATTAGCCCCAAGGAAGTGGCGCGGGTAATCGATAAAACCGGCCAATTGACGGGGTATGCCGACATTACGCCCATGGGCCTGGCCAACATTGGCCTAGACGTGTTAAATACTGGTAGCGTAACCGAATCAATATTGGCTAAACTATCGCGAGCGATGACCGCATGAGCGAACCAAACGTATTATATTTGGAAGTTGACGAGGATATTACTTCGGCCATCGACAAACTGGGCAAAGCCGGCGGCCAGCAAATTTCGGTGGTGGTACCCAAACGCTCCAGCCTGTTGCAAAGTCTGATTAATTTAAAACTGCTCAAAAAAGCCGCTGACGAAGGCGGCCAAAAGTTGATGCTAATTACAGCCGACAAGACCGCCGCTAACCTCGCCGGCCAAATCGGCTTGAGTGTGGCCGAAAAAGTCGGCGGTCAGCCGGTCAGCAAAACTGCCGCCATGCCCGAACCGGAAGCTCCGGCCGAAATTATTGAAGGCGAAGATGACACCCTGCCGCCCGCTGCGGCCAAGGAAATGGAGGCGACGCCGCCGGTGGCCAAAACCGAACCAAAGGACCAGCCGGCGGATGACGGCAATCTGATGACGAAACGCGCCATTACACCTGACGAGCCGCCAGCCGGGGACGAACCCAAAGCCAAAGCCCGGCGAATACCCGACTTTAACAGCATGCAAAAACGATTGCTATGGGCCGGATTAGCGGTAGTGGTAGCGATTGGTTTGTGGGTTGCCAATTACCTTTTGGCCAGCGCTAAAGTCACGCTGGTGGCCAAGGGCGCCAAAACCCCGGTGGCCTTTGACTTTACGATTGATCCGGCCGCCAAAACTTCCGATCCGGCCCAAGCCGTCATCGCCGGCACGCCGATTCAGCTCAGCAAAGACGTCACCGCTGCCTTTACTGCTACCGGGCAAAAGGATAAAGGCACTAAGGCTACCGGCACAATTAAAGTCACCAATAATTGCTACAACCCCGGCACCCTGGCGGCCGGAACAACCTTTACCGCCAGCGGCAAAAGCTTTACCAGCGACGCGGCGACGGCCATTCCCGACGCCTCTGTCCATAACGGCAACTGCAGTGCCACCGCCGCCAATGTGTCCGTCACCGCCACCCAAAATGGGGGCGATTCCAATCTGGCCAAAGACACCGTCTTTACAATTGCTGGCGTACCTTCGTCCGGCTCAACCTATATGACTGCGCAGGCGGCCAACCAGTTTGGCGGCGGTACTACCAAAATCGCCACGGTTGTCACCCAAGCCGACGTCGACAAAGCCAAAGCCGACGCCCTGGCCAAGGACAAAGACCAATCCCAAAAAGATTTGGAATTAAAAACCGCGGCCGGGCAGCAGGCGATTAGCGAATCGTTTGCCCAAGACGTGGGAGCGGTTACCTCTAATCCGGCTGTAGACGGCGAAGCTACCCAAGCAACATTGACAATCAAAGTCACTTACAGTGAATTTACGGTGGCAAAGGCCGATTATAAACAGTTGATAGGCGTTAACGAACAAAAATCTTTGGGTGATCAAAATCAAATTTATGACGACGGCGCTGCCAGCGCTAAATTGACGGCGGGGGCTAAAGATCCCAGCGGCAAGCAAGGCTTTCATTTCAGTACTGATGCTTTCAGCGGACCTAAGCTGGATCTGGCAGCCATTGCCAAGCAATTGCAGGGCAAGCGTTACGGTGACGCCGCCGATATGGCCGCTAAACTGCCCGGCGTCGATCGGGCTGAAATCAGTCTGTGGCCCAGCTGGAACAGCCGCTTACCGCACTTGGCCAAACACATCAAAATTACCATCAAAGTTTCGGGGCAATAATTTCCTTGTTACTTTTTGGCAGCAAAAAGTAACCAAAAACTGCCGAGCATAGTCGGTAATATGGGTTCTTTGCTCCAACTTGGGTCTGCAAGCGCGGGATGTGGTAATGCAGTCGAGCGCATGCGAGCGTGTGCTACGAAACAGCAGCTTAGACTGGTACCAAACCGGTTTGAGCTAGACAAAGCGCCCAGGTTGGGGCAAAGAACAAACAGCCGCGCACATGGAGATGGGAGTTAAGAAGCAGGGCGCGCGGCGAGATGTGGGTGGGATGGCTGTAGCGCTTGCCTATTTCACCCTAAACCCTATACCCTAAGGGCTATGAACTACCTTGGTATCGACCACGGTTCCAAACGAATTGGCCTGGCGCTAGCCAGCGGCGGCGTCGCGGTGGCGCGACCGTTAGTAACTTTAGCCAATGACGACGCCTTTTGGCCGGAATTGGCCAAAATTATCCAAACCGAAGCCGTCGGTCTAATCGTCTGCGGCCGCCCGCGTGGACTGGATGGCCAAACTACCAGCCAAACCCAAACCACCGAACAGTTTGCGGCCGCCGTAAGGACCCGTACCGGCTTACCGGTTGAACTAGCCGATGAAGCCGCCACTTCAGCGCTGGCGGCCGAGCACAAAGCCCCGGATATCGATGCCGCCGCCGCGGCCCTAATTTTGCAGGATTACTTAGATGAGCATCAAAAATAAAATCTTCATTGCCGCTGCAGCTGCCGTCATTGGCTTGGCGGCCGGCTTTTCGGTTTGGTATCGGCTCAGCCTGCGCCCAGCCGGTGCTGACCGCGGTCTGAATTTCATCATTACCCGCGGCGAGCGATCGGCTGACATTGCCCAGCACCTGCAAGCCGCCGGCATTATCCGCTCCGCTTCGGCTTTCACGGTCTATGTCACCCTGCATAGTTTACGGGCCGGCTTGCAGGCTGGTTCTTATACCTTAAGTCCGGGTCACGATACTCCTACTACAGCGGCCATTTTAAGCAAAGGCCTGGTAGATACCAATCGGCTGATTATTCCCGAAGGATTGACCGTGAAGCAAATTACGGCTTTGGTGCAGAAAAAAGGCATAGCCGCCGCCGACTTTACGGCCGCGCTGGGAGCTGCCTACGCTGATGACTTCCTAGCTTCCAAGCCGGCCCAGGTTGATTTGGAAGGTTATCTTTTCCCCGATAGTTATGATCTAACCAAGCAAACTTCGGCTGCCAGTTTGGCGGCGGCTATGTTGGCCAACTTTGGCCGCAAATTAACGCCGGACTTGCGCCAAGCCTTTGCGGCCGAAAATTTGAGCTTGCATCAGGGGGTGACCCTAGCCTCAATCGTAGAGAGGGAAGTGCCAGGTGAAACCGACCGCGCTATGGTGGCGGGAGTTTTCTTGAATCGACTGGCCGCCGGCTTGCCGCTGGAAAGCGACGTTACCGTCCAATACGGTGCCGACCAATTGGATGCCCAGTTTAGCGTCGATCTTGATTCACCTTACAACACTTATAAAAACAAAGGCTTACCGATCGGTCCAATCTGCAACCCTGGACTATCAGCCTTGACCACGGCCGCCCACCCCGCCCATTCGGATTTTCTGTATTTTTTGGCCGGTAAAGACGGCCAAACTCACTACGCCCGCACCTTTGCCGAGCACCAAGCCAACATTGCCCAATATCTGAACTAGCATTAGCAGTATTTTGGCTTGTGTAAGCCACTTTGACAGTCTTGACAGTCTTGAACCACCTTGGTAGACTGGTCGGGAACCTTTCAAAACGCTAGTGCTTGGCTGGTTTTTGGCCAAGAGTTGGCATCGAGAGTTCCTGCCTTGAAGCGTCGACACGGAGGTAAAACTAACGGTCGAACGTCTCCTGTCCGCCTCGGCGGAGCAAGACGCTGGGTAGTACCCGCTGGTAATACAGTGGGGTGGAGCACCTTATTAGTAGAGAAGTATTTAGTGGTTCCATGGAATCCGCTCTTTGGCGGACCGGACCCGCAGAGTCCTTCCCGAAAATAAAAGTCCCAACGCGCTTCGGCGCCTTTCAAAAAGTCAACAAAATCGTTCCGGCCGCGGGTCAAATCGCCGCCCGAACCGCTCCCCTTGCCCGACAATTTACCAAGGCATTATCCCGGCTGGTTAGCCAGCCTCGGTTAATTCTGCACGCCGCGCTGGTCACAGCGGTGGCGGCCATAGTGTTCACCAGCTCCGGTGCCAGCACTCATTTTGCGGCCGTGAATGTGCTGTCTAATCAAACCGGCTACGGCGCGTTAGACCAAACCGCTACTGCCGTGGCCGCGGCCGACATTGCCGCCAAAGCTAATTTGGCGGTGTCGTCCGATGCTAATGCCAAAGCCAGCGATCTGAAGGGGCAAGTGGCTCTGGCCACCAGCGATGACAACTATTTGGCCAAGCGTCAGGTAATTGCCACTGCCGGTACCGCCAGCCGCACTATTTCGACCTACACCGTGCAAGCCGGCGAAACTTTGAGCGGCATTGCCAATAAATTCGGTATTACTTCCAGCACCATCAAATGGGCCAACGGTTTGGATGATGAAAACGCCATTACGCCCGGTGACTCGCTGACGATTTTACCGGTATCGGGCTTAAGCTATACCGTAGCGGCTGGTGATACGGCTGACAGCCTAGCCAAAAAATACCAGGCTAACGCCGATCAAATCATTAGCTTTAACAACGCCGAAGTTAAGGGCCTGCAGCCTGGCCAAAAAATTATTATCCCGGATGGGGTCAAAGAAGAAGCACCGGCCCCCGCGCCCGCTCCGGTGGCCCGAACCGTGGCCGCACCGCGCCTGACCTATTATGCCGGCAGCGGTAACGGTTATGCCTTTGGTTATTGCACTTGGTATGTGGCTTCCCGCCGCAGCGTGCCGTCCAATTGGGGCAACGCCGTCAGTTGGTATTATATGGCCCAAGCCAGCGGCTGGGCGGTCGGTTCGGTGCCGGTGCCTGGGGCAATCGGCTGGGACAGCTGGAACAGTTGGGGCGCTGGACACGTGACCTACGTTGAACAAGTCTCCGGCAACCAAGTGCTGATATCGGAAATGAACGGCGTAGCTGGCTGGGACCGCGTTGGTTACCGTTGGGCCCCAATCTCCGAATTCCGCTATATCTATTAAGTCGACGCCAGGCTTCGGTACATTTCGGCGTCAAAGCTGCGCTCCGCGCTCACCGTATGTCAGCATACGCTTCGCTTACGGTGCTCGCTTTTTCTTGAACTGCACTCGAATCCTTGCGTCTAAACTTTCTACATTCAGCTTTTGACTTTGCACTTTTAACTTTATACTGTGAGCGTATGTTTACAGATAAGGTCGAAATTGAAGTCCGAGCCGGCAAGGGCGGCGACGGCAAATTAAGCTTCCGCCACGAAAAGTACAAGGCCAAAGGTGGACCCGATGGCGGTGACGGCGGTCATGGCGGCGACGTTGTGATTGAGGCCAACCATAACACCAACACCCTGGCTTATTACCGGACCAACCGACGGGTGCAAGCTGAAGCTGGCCAGCCCGGCCGCAACGAATTAAAGCGCGGCGGAGCCGGGGAAGACGTCATCATTAAAGTCCCCATCGGCACCATCGTGGTCGAAGGCGCCGCCAAGCTGGCCGATTTGACCCGTGACGGCCAACGGGTGGTAATTGCCAAAGGCGGCCGGGGCGGGCACGGCAATGCCCACTTTGTGGCGTCCAAGCGTCAGGTGCCGCGGGTAGCGGAGTTGGGCGAGCCGGGCGAAGTCAAGCAGCTGACTCTGGAAATGAAATTGGTGGCCGATATCGGTTTGATTGGCCTGCCCAACGCCGGCAAATCAACTTTGCTGTCGGTAATTTCCAACGCCAAGCCGGACATCGCCGATTACCCGTTTACAACCTTGGTGCCGAATTTGGGCGTGACCGAAATTGACGGCCAATCAGTCCTGGTGGCCGATATCCCCGGGCTAATTGAAGGCGCCAGTGGAGGCAAAGGCTTGGGCGATGATTTTTTGCGCCACATCGAGCGCACGGCGGTTTTAATTCACCTCATTGATGCCGGTTCGGCCGATCCCGAAGCCGACTACCGGGTGATCCAGCAGGAACTCAAAGACTATCAAACCGACCTATCCAAAAAACCGCAGCTGATTGCCTTGTCCAAGATCGACACCGTGCCGGAAGTTAAAGTAGCCAAAATCGCCGGCCACAAGGTTTATCCAATTTCGGCCTCAGCTCACCGTGGCTTAGACGAATTACTGCGGGCGGCCTGGCCGCTGGTGCAAACCGCCCGGGCCGAGCAAGCCGAGCAGGACGAAGATTTGCCGGTCATCGATCAACTGCCGGAATCCAGTGTTTGGTCGGTTGCCAAAGCCGGCCGCAGCCGGTATCAAGTTAACAGCCGCAAATTGGAGCGTTTTGCCGTTATGACCGACTGGAATAATCCGGCCGGTGTGGCTCGCCTGCGCGACATTATCCGTAAAATGGGCATTGCCAAGGCGCTGGAGCGGGAGGGGATTAAATCCGGCGACACCGTCCTGATTAAAGACAAAACTCTGGAATGGCTGTAGAATAATGCAGTTCGCGGGGCTGTAGTTAAACGGTATAACAGGTCGTTCGCAATGACCAATTCGGAGTTCGATTCTCCGCAGCTCCACCAAAGCAGTTGTGCTAAAATGGCGGTAATGGCAAAACTGACCAAAAACTTTTTGGACGACGAGGGCGAGAGCCCGACCGGCCTAAGTTACCGCGAAGGCTTTCGCTTTGGGCTGGGTTTTATGCTGGCCTGGCTGGTGGTCATGCTGATTGTCGGCGGCCTGGCTTGGGCGGTTGCAACCCTGACTCACATTCACTAGACCAAAGTTAACCAAAATTAAGCTCTAAAACGCTTGCGCCCATCTGAGCATAAGCGATATAATCAAAGCAGTTATGTTTGAGGACAAGGATCCTTCAAAGAATCCTTGGGAGTCATCCGAAGCTGATCTGAAAAGAGCTTATGAGGCTCCTGCTACCACCCCGTCGTCATTCGGGGCGGGGGGCTTATTGCCGACCCCGCCGATCAGCGCTTCCACCACCCCCGAGCCTGGCATGGTTATCCAACCTACCCAACCGGCAGATTACCTGCCACCGTTGCCGGCCCCAGCACCGGTTCCAGAGCCGACCGTTGAACCGGTAGTGGAAACTGTTAGTCCGGCGGTACCGGCCCTGACCGGCCGCTGGCTGACCCACCGCAAATTGTTGGGAATTACTTTGGTGGTGGCACTGCTGGCGTTTGCCGGCTACTGGTATCACCAAAGACAGTTGGCTAATGACCAAAAGATTCAAGCCGCCCTGCTGCAAGCCCAAATTGATCAGCTCAACGCCAAAGAAAACTTCGAAAATCTCGAAGTTAAAGACAAACTGACCGCTGGTCAAATTGAAACTGGCGCTTTAACCGTCACCGGCCCCACTAATTTACAGGCCGTCACCGTCGGCACCTTCACTGCCACCGGCCAGGCCGTATTTACTGGTACCCCCACCGGCAGCGGGGTTAGTCAAGGCTCGGTTTACATTAATCCTGCCACCGCCGGAGCCAACGATACTTTGCTGGGAGCGGCTGTGGGCGGCCAGCAAAAGTTCCGGCTGGACGGGGCCGGCAACATCTACGCCAACAACGTTATTTTGACCGGCTCGATCACCGGCGCCGATACCACTGTCAATAACTTAAGCGTCCTGCATAACACCACTCTAGGAACTTCCAGCTCCGACACCCTGACCGTCAATGCCACCTCAACCTTCAATGCCGGCGTCACGATTGGCGGTAGTTTGGCGGCCGGCGCCACAACTTTGAATTCGCTGACCGTTACCAACGCCACGCTGTTGCAGGGTGCTTTAACCGCCAACGGGTCTGCCACTTTTAATTCCAATGTGTCAGTTGCCGGCAGTTTAAACGCCGGCCCGACCACCCTGGATTCGCTGACTGTTACCAATGCCACTACCTTGCAGGGAATCCTGACCGCCAATGGGGCCGCCACTTTCAACAACACGGTTAATATTCTTGGGGCTTTAACCACCAGCGGTACGGCATTGTTTACCCACCAGCCTACCCAGCCGCACATGTTTAGCCCTTGGCCCCTTGGCACTTCCAACTTTGCCGATGCCACCCTGTATGTTAACCCGGCCGCCTCGGTGGCCGACGGCAACTTAATCGCGGCCGCCGTCGGCGGCGTGGCCAAGTTTGTAGTGGATGCCGAGGGCGACGTGTTTGCCCGCAACTTAGTTCTGACTGGCAGTACCTCGACTGGGTCCACCACTGTGGCCGGTGACTTTACCGTCGAAGGCAACACTATCTTGGGCGACGCGCCGACCGATACCCTGACCGTCAACGCCACCTCAACTTTTACTGCCCCTGTTTCTATTACCGGTACTAGCACCCTAACCGTCGGCACTGGCGCTACCACTTTGGGCGGAAACTTAGCCGTTAATGGCGGCAGTATAACCACCACCGCCGCGACGGCTAACTTGTTTAACACTAATGCCACCACCATAAACTTTGGCGGGGCCGCCACTACCTTGAACGTCGGGCCCACTGGCGCAGCCGGCAATATTCTCCTTTCCGGCGGCTCGGCCGACACTGGCTGTACCCTGGACGGCACGACCGGTAACTTTACCTGCAGCGGCAACATCACCGGCAATTCCATCGGCACGGTTGGCTACTGGACTAGGGTTGGCACCACCCTGCAACCGGCAACGGCTGGGGACAATGTCACTACCTCCGGCAACCTTTCTACCTCCGGTACCGGCACTATTACCAGCGCCGGATTGCTGACGGCCAGTAATGGCCTAACTCTTGCCACCGGGGCCTTGAACTTGACCGCCACCAGTGGTGCCCTAACTGTCTCCGGTCTGTCCGCCTCCTCCATTAACGCCGGCGCCAACAACCTGACTGTCACGGCCGGTAACTTCAACACTACCGCTACTGGCATTAACTCCACCGCCATTGGCGCTAGCACCCCTTCGACCGGCGCGTTTACCACCTTAAGCGCTTCCAGCACAGTAACTTTAAGCGGCCTGGCCGCCAACTCCGGGACTTCACTTTGCTTAAATGGCACCACTGTTGTTACTTGTACTACTGGTAGCTCGGCGGCCACTTTGCAATCTGCCTACAATGCCGGCAACACCATCACCACTACCGACGGCCGCAACATCAGCATTACCTTGGCCGATACTGCTACAGACCAGACAGTTGAGATTACCCAAGCCGGCACGGCCGATGCCTTTAGAGTTAATGATGACGGCACCTTTAGCGACACCACGCCATTTGTGATCGATGCTAGCGGCAACGTCGGCATTGGTACCACCGGCCCTACCAACAAACTAAGCGTTGCTGGCAATGCCGACTTTAGCGGCCACTTGGCAGTCGGAACCGGTGCGACAATTAACCAAAGCTTCGTTGATTATGCTGGCGTCACACACCCCACCAGTTCTGTAGCCACACTTAGCGAAACCATTACAGCGGATCCCGGTGCTAATGGCTATAACAACGGGGCATATACAGACCTACTGGTTAATCCCGGCGCTGCACTGAGTGCTGTAAATATCGGCTCATTTGCAAACGTGCACTCACAGTCTGGCAACGGCAACAGCACCATGATATTAGACGGTGTTTGGGGCAACGCTACGCATAGTGGGACAGGCGTAGCCCTACTGAACGGCGTAACAGGTTACGCCTATAATACCTCAATCGGCAGTGTACCCAGTGCCATTGGCGTTCGAGCGGCTGTAACTAATCGCGGAGTCGCTACTATGTCAAATGCCTATGGCATATATGCAAGCTCTCCTGCCAACACTGGTGGCGGCACTATCACTAATGGCTATGGGATGTATATCGACTTCGCCACTAACAGCGGCGGCGGAACGTTCAGCAGAAACTACGGCTTATATATTGCAGATGAGTCTGGCGTTGGTTCACTTAGTAGTTACAACCTCTACTCGGCCGGAGCCAGTTCCAAAAACTACTTTGATGGCAGTGTTGGTATTGGCGACACTACCCCGGCAGCGGCCCTGACTGTTGGCAATGGCGACCTCTTCCAGGTCAACTCTAGCGGCAACATCACCCTCAACCAAACCAGCCCCACCATTAGCATTGGCAATACCGGCACATTGACGGTTAACGATGGCAGTAACACTTTGTGTCAAGTAGTTGATGCCGGTACTACTGGCAACCTGACATGCACTGGCAACATAACCGGAGCTAGCACAGGCACAGTTGGATACTGGAGTCGATCCGGTACCACTTTGCAGCCCGCTACCGCCGGCGATAACGTCACCACCAGCGGCAACATTTCTACCAGCGGCAGTGGTACCATTACCAGTGCCGGACTGCTGACAGCATCCAATGGCCTGACCGTTTCCGCCGGACAGGTTCTGTTGCCAGACGGCTCCAGTTCAGCTCCGTCACTTTCTTTCTCTTCGGAAACCAACACTGGGTTTCGGCGTTTCGGTACTGGGGCTATCGGTGTGCAAATTCAAGGCACGTCAACCTTTGAATTATCGGGTACGACTACCGGGGTGTTTCAAGCCATTGATATGACTAGCGGCACTGGGCGCAATCTAACTGTCCGGGCCGGAGGCTTAACCACCGTAGCCGATACCGGGGCTGGAACACTCGCTTTGGGCGGGCAAGTTGGCACGGGGGCGGGTGCGGGCGGCACAGTTATCATTCGGACACCAACTACGCTTGGGACGGGTACAACTACGCAAACAGCCGTTGATCGTTTAACTGTCTCTCAGGGTGCCGTCACCACCGATGCTTGGTCGCTGACAGTGGGGGCAAACGGTACAATAGTTTTGCCGTCCAGCTCGGTTACATCGCCAGCCATCCAGACGGCCGGAACTACCCAGCTAATTTTAGGTGCGGTAGGAGCGGGCGACACAATCGTCGCTTCTAACAACGTTGCCCGCTTTACGTTTGTTGGCGGTACCAACACCTTACAATTTGGAGCGGGTATGGTGGCGGCACCAAACTTGCGCCCCACTAACCAAAGCGGTACCGACACCGCCGGCCGCTTGGCAGTTTACGCCGGCGGCGCGGGCACAGGCGCCGGAACCCCGGGCGCGCTGACACTGGCTACTACCACCACCCTTGGAAGCAGCGCCACAGTTCAATCGCAGGTCGCGCGCCTAACTATCTCCGGCGGCGCTGTCACCACTGACGCCTCGACTGCCACCTGGGCCGACGCCTTAGACTTTATCTTCGGCACCACTACCGGTACCAAGATTGGTACCTCGACTACCCAGAAACTCGGTTTCTACGGCGCCACCCCAATTGTGCAACCAGCCGGTACCACTGATCTCCGCCAAGCCCTGATTAACCTAGGCCTTTACGCAAGTGGAGGAGCTACGCCGTTAGACCTAAACGGCGGCAGCCTAACCGCGGCTTCGGGTACATTCTCATCCAACGTGGCCGTCAACGGCGGCACGCTATCCACCACCGCCGCCACTGCCGCCTTGTTTAACTCCGGCGCCACTACCTTAAGTATTGGCGGGGCAGCCACCACGCTAAACATCGGGCCGACTGGCTCTGGAGCGTCATCGATCGTTCTGTCCGGCGGCTCGGCCGACACTGGTTGCACAGTTAACGGCGCCACTGGTGACTTAACTTGTTCCGGCAACATCACTGGCTCAAGTACCGGTACTGCTGGCTTCTGGAGCCGGTCCGGCACCACCCTGCAACCCGCCACCGCCGGTGATGCTGTCACCACCTCCGGCAACATTTCCACCTCCGGCTCCGGTACCATTACCAGTGCTGGACTATTAACCGCCAGCAACGGCTTGACTCTAACCTCCGGCGTCCTCACCCTCACTGGTACTAACACCATAGACCTGTCTGCAGGATCTAATAACCCGATTGTAATAACCAACAATATAAATACGGCGACCATTAACCAAGGCGCTAACCCAATAATAAACGATAACACCACCTTGACGCTGACAGGGGGTAACGTAAACAGCCGTAACGTAACTGCGCTTAGAGGCAACATTGTCCTCGGCAGTGCATCCACGGGGGGGTTTGGCGGCACCGGCGTCCTAACTGGTGTTGAAGGCCGGGCGGTCAATAACAGCACTACCCTAACGGTCGGCGAAGCCCACGGGGTTACTGCCATAGTAGGGTCGTCTGCCGCGGGCGGTACGACTACAACTGCTTACGGTGTTGAGACCCAGTTCCAAAACACTGGCGCGATTACTTCAGGGGCAGGTCTGCATGTTCAGGCACCCCCGGGCGCGGGCGCTATTACCGGCCTGGCCGGTGTGGCCATAGACGCCCTAACCCAAGGTACCAACAACACTTATTTACTGCTAGGCACCGCCACCATCCCAACCGGTAGCTTTGCGATTTATTCGACTTCTACCAATAGCTCACAGCTGGCGGGCTCAATATTATTCTCTACCGCTGGTACTAGCGGCTCGCCAAATATCGGCCTGACGGCCAAGGCCGGAAGCAACCAGGCTGGGTTGAACTTCTTTGAGGCCGGTGGTACTGGCACCGGCACCGGGGCTGGCGGCTCGTGGAATATTCAGACACCAACGACACTTACCACTGGCTCTACCGCCCAAACACTGGTGACGCGCTTAACCGTATCGCAAGGTGCCGTCACCACCGACGCTTTTAACGTAACAGTGGCTACTAACGGCACGTTGGTTTCGCCGATAGTCAATGCTACAACCGGTTTCCAGCTAAACGGTGCCGCTGCTAGCGGTAACTACCTGCGGGGTAACGGCACTAACTTTGTCAGTAGTGCTTTACAAAGTGCTGACGGTGCGGGGCTCTTCCTCCGCAACGTCCCAGCCGCTACTAGTGACAACACTGTCACCCCCACCGTCAACAGCGTAATTGGCCTGACCGTCAATGGTACCAGCGGAACAGCTGCTACAGCGGTTAGTATTGTCCAAGCTGGTAATGCCACCGCCCTTAACGTTGCCGGTTCTGGTACTGGTAACCTAGGCGTCTTTGATACTACCAATGCTTCGGCTAATGGCGTGTCAATTGATGTCCAATCCAGCTCCAGCAGCCAATACGCCCTGCAGGTGACATCCAACAACGGCGCAACCAAGGGACTGTATGTCCGAGCCGACGGAAACGTGGGGATTGGGACGACGGCCCCTGACACACAACTAAGGATCGAGGGCGCTGGTGTCGCCGGATTTAATGAAGGTGCAAATAATCAAATTGTTATTTTAAGCAGTCAGGCCTATAACACTTCGCCGACGGCTGGCATCCTTCTCGCCAACCACTACACATCTGGTGGCTCAGCTGCCGATATGGGCGGAATTTTTGTCGGCAAAGAAAATACCACAGACGGCAATATAGCAGGCTTCCTTGCGCTGGCAACTCGTGCTGCCGGAGATGATACTCATGAAAAGCTGCGCATTACTTCTGCCGGCAAGGTTGGCATTGGCACCACCGGCCCCGACTCCACACTGCACGTTATCGGCGGTACGTGTGTCGAAACCACTGATACTGGCTGTGCCGCGGCTAACGGTACCATCAGCGCCGGAGTCGGCTTTAGAGTGGCTAATGCCGCCGCCAGTGGTAACTACCTGCGTGGCGACGGCACTAACTTTGTCAGCAGTGCTTTACAAAGTGCTGACGGCGCGGGACTCTTCCTCCGCAACGTCCCAGCCGCTACTAGTGACAACACCGTCACTCCCACCGTCAACAGCGTAATTGGCCTGACTGTCAATGGTACCAGCGGCACTTCAGCGCTGGTGGGGAAATTTCTTCAATCTAACGCCACATCAACTGGCGATACTGTCCAAATTGAAACTCTTACCGCCAGCGGTACTCAAACGGATTTGCTTGATATTGTTCGTGCTAGCGGGGGCACCACTACTAATGGTATTCATATTTCCACCTCGGACAGCACAATTACTAATGCGATAAACATTGCTCAAAGCTCCACTGGCACCATAACTACCGGCATTAATTTTAGCGGTACCTTTACTACTTTAATTGCGTCCACAGGTTTTGCTGTCAATAACGCCGGAGCTATAACCAAAGCTAATGCTATTACATTTTCCGCCGCTAGCGGTACCAAAACCGAAAGAGTCTGCCAAACCGGCGGTGGCACTGGTGATGGGGTAGCCTTAACCAACGGCACATTGGGCGACTGTTCGGCCACCGGGCAGGCCGACATTGCCGAATATTATGGCACGGACGGCACTGTTAACGCCGCCGAAATTGTTGTACCAGACATCAGCCGTGAAGCTACAAATACTCAAACCAGCGTTGGGGCATCTTCCAAAGCCTACGTTAAAAAGTCTGCCCAACCCTATGAGGCCACCATCATAGGCGCGGTATCTACCAACCCTGCAACCGAAGTTATAAGTGATGGAGTGTTTAGTGCCTCTGAAAACCCCAAGCCAATCGCCCTGGCCGGACGCGTACCGGTAAAAGTTAATACGGAGAATGGCCCGATTGCGGCCGGTGACTACA
>CAZHSX010000006.1:0-27205 GCA_964535275.1 uncultured Candidatus Saccharimonadales bacterium | reverse complement strand
CTCCAGCCGGGTTACCCAAGCGGCCAACGGGGGCTGACTGTAAATCAGCTGGCTTATGCCTTCGGGAGTTCGAATCTCTCACCCGGCACCACGCCCAAGTAGCTCAGTGGCAGAGCACTTCCATGGTAAGGAAGGGGTCGCGAGTTCAATCCTCGCCTTGGGCTCCAGAACTCCAAAAGAAAGGAATACATGCCGAAACGCGATCGTCCGTACATCAGTCTCGAGTGCACCTCGTGCCACCACATTAATTACACCACCACCAAAAATCCGAAAAGCAATCCGGATCGTTTAGAGTTGCCTAAATTCTGCAAGTGGGAAAACAAGGCTACGACCCACAAAGAGACCAAATAAGCATTTTGGGTTAGAATTGGTGTCTGTAGGGGTGTAGCTCAGCTGGTAGAGCGTCGGTCTCCAAAACCGAAGGTCGCGGGTTCGAGCCCTGCCACCCCTGCCAAGGCAATTATTGGTCATTAATGGAACGGCCCCCGGTTATGCGCCGGAGGCCGTTTCGCAGTCAATCATGTTGATCGCCAGAATGCCGTGGAGTTCGGCCCACATGTGGTGGCTGTGGTCGAATGCATACCGTCCTTTGATCCGATAGCAAAAACCAGCCGCAACCGGGAAAAGACGGAACTTGCTAAGCCGACCGCAATTAGTCTCGTTTTTGAACCGGCAGACGTCTTCGACAATCAGCAGGCCGTGAGGGTTACTGCGCCGCAGCAGCTTCTGGTACGGCGGATCAGGCAGCAAGTTAATGTGCATGTCACCGTCGGCCACGCGGCTGGTACTGACGACGTACCCAGTAACCGTGCGGATGCCGTGGTACTGGATACGGTCGGGAATTACTTCTTGAACCGCGAAAATTGCCACCACTAGAGCCGCAATTCCGGCCACCGCCAGCTTCAGCACGCGTCCTCCTTCGGACTGTCAAACTGCTCGCTTTTATACTAGCATAGGGATGATGAAAGTTGTGATCGTTGGCGGCGGATTTGCGGGTGTGCGGGCAGCCTTGGATTTGGCTGCCGACCGCCGGTTCGATGTCACCTTAATATCCGAGCGCGCGGACTTCGAGTACCATGCCGCACTATATCGCAGCGCCACCGGCCGCTCGACCCTGGAAGTACTAGTGCCACTGGCGGAAATTTTTGATCGCAAGCCAGTTACTGTAATTGCCGAGCGCGCCAAATCAGTCGACCCGGCCGCCAAAAAGCTGGTAGGTGAGCGCGACAGCTACAATTACGACATTTTAATTCTGGCACTCGGGGTAGTAACGGAATATTACGGCATTACCGGCCTTCAAGAGTTCTCCTACGGGATTAAATCTATGCAAGAGGCCCTGGAGCTCAAGCAACACTTGCATGCTCAGCTTGAGGACCCGGCCCAAACCGATAACCATTACGTGGTGGTGGGCGGCGGGCCCAGCGGAGTGGAGCTGGCAGCGGAATTATCCAGTTATTTGCAGCGCATTTACCGCTTGCATCGCTCACTCGGTCGTTTTCAGGTTGAGTTAGTTGAAGCGGCACCGACATTATTACCAATGTTGCCGCCTAAACTAGCTGACAAGATCCAACACCGGCTAGCCAAATTAGGGGTTAAAGTTGAAACCAACACACCCGTCAAAGGCGAGACCGCCGACAGCCTAATGCTGCCCGAGGGTCAAGTAAAAACCCACACCGTGGTCTGGACGGCCGGCGTGGCTGGAAATCCGTTCTTTAGCGCCAGTCCTGGCGTGTTTAGTCTCGGCAAAGGTAGGCGAGTTGAAGTAGATGCGCGTTTGCAGGCAGCCGAAAACATTTATGTGCTGGGTGACAGCGCCTTGACGCCCAAATCCGGCTGGGCCCAAACGGCTGTGTATGATGCCGATTATGTGACTGACAATTTGCGTGGCGGCAGGTCACGAGCATACCAGCCCAAACAACCGGTAGCAGCTATCCCAGTGGGACCCAAATGGTGTGCCGTAGCCTGGGGCCGCTGGCGCTTGTACGGCCGCTTAGGTTGGACAGTCCGCCGCTGGCTTGACCTCAAGCTGTATCTGGCAATTTTGCCCGTCCGTGCCGCCTTGCACACCTGGCTGGTCGGTTCAAAGGCCGAGGAAACTTGCCCCGTCTGCCGCCAGGCTCGCTAGCTACCGGCTATGGTTTTAGGCTACAATGGCACTAATATGAAGAGCATGACCGTTATCGAGGCTGCCAAACAGTCCGGCCAATCTGTTAGCGTGAGGGGCTGGGTGCACAATGTCCGCGATCTGGGCAAGATTGTCTTTATCGACCTGCGCGATCACACCGGGGTGCTGCAAATCGTGGGCGAACCTGGGCGGGTACCAAAAATTGGAACTGAATTCGTGGTTGAGGCGATCGGTAAAATTCGCGCTCGCGACGCCAAATTCGTCAACCCCAAATTAGCCACCGGCCGGGTGGAAATGGCGCTGGAACGGCTCGAGGTTTTAAACCCCAGCGCCGAGCTGCCGTTTGAGATCCGCAAAGATACGTCTGACATTAACGAAGAAATTCGTTTACAGTATCGCTATTTGGACCTGCGGTCCGAGCGCATGGCCGCTAACTTGCGTCTGCGCTATCAGGTAACCAAGGTTATCCGTGACTTCTTTGACGCCGAGGATTTTATTGAGGTCGAAACTCCCATGCTCACCAAAGGCACGCCCGAAGGCGCCCGGGAATTCGTGGTGCCGTCGCGTCTGCATCCCGGTGATTTTTATGTCTTACCTCAGTCCCCCCAGCAATTCAAGCAATTACTGATGGTGGGCGGGGTGGGCAAATATTTCCAGATCGCCCGCTGTTTGCGCGACGAGGACCAACGCGGCGACCGCCAGCCCGAATTTACCCAACTTGACTTGGAAATGTCCTTTGTGGAAGCCGAGGATGTGATGTCGCTTAACGAACGGCTGATGATCGAGCTAGTCAAAAAAGTGACGCCAGCCAAAAAGATCGTCAAAACCCCGTTCCCACGCTTAACTTATGCCGAAGCCATTGAAAAATATCAAACCGACAAGCCCGATTTGCGCACCGACCAACGCAACCCCGACGAATTGGCTTTTGCTTGGATTACCGATTTTCCGCTGTTTGATAAGCGTGATGGCAAGCTTGACGCTGTGCACCATCCTTTCACCAGTCCTCAACCCGAAGAGGTTAAAAATTTGGATAAAGACCCGCTTAAGGTTCGATCTAACTCCTATGACCTAGTCTTGAATGGCTACGAGATCGGTGGCGGCTCCATCCGGATTCACGATGCCGACCTGCAACGACAAATCTTTAAGATCCTGGGTTTATCGGATAAAGACATCGAACTACGGTTTGGACACATGCTGGAGGCTTTTAAATACGGTGTGCCACCGCACGGCGGAATTGCTTATGGCCTGGATCGGCTGGTAATGATTTTGGCCGGCGAGCCCAACATTCGCGAAGTTATGACTTTTCCCAAAACCGGCGACGGCCGCGATCCTCTAACCGGTGCTCCGGCACCTCTGACAGACACCCAGCTTAAAGACGCCCATATTCAGGTCGTCCCGCCTAAACCTGGCAAACAAGCATAATAACTATTGACAAAAATAAGCATTAGTGCTATACTGGTTCGCATTGTACTGCCTAAGGGACATCCTAGGGTAGCCAAGTTCCGTCGGGTGGGGGAGGAAGAATGCGAACCAAGGTTTGGAAGAAGCGCCGCGTCGCGATTAAACAGCGTCAGGCCGCCAGAGCGGTTGCCGTCGCAGTTTTCGCGTTCGGGTGGTGGACACTGCCAGCAACGCCCCAGTGGGTGAGGGTTGGCTATTTAGCCACCAATCGCCAAGTCTACGGCGACGGCATGGCTTCCATCCTCGGGTTTGCGATCATAGCGATCGCAGCGCTTGGCTTTATCGTTGTGGGCTACATTGCTCACCTCGACCGAGCCTCATGGCGTTAAGGCTACTTCGAAACGACGGAAACACCGGGATGAAAATCCCGGTGTTTTCTTTTGTTACAATAAGTTAATGCGCTTTCTAATTGTTTTAGCTTTAATACTGAGTCTCGCCGCCACCGCGCGCGCTGACTCGACGCTGGATATCCTCCAGCCAGCCGGCTCAAGCTCGCTGCAGATGGGGCAATCGGATCAAACAGCCCAGGCCCCGACTGATCAAAACCCACAGCAGGCCGCCAATCAAACCCAAGCCCTAAGTTTTGACCCTAGTCTTAGCCCCGGCTCCTCAATGCCGGTAGCAACACCTAAGCCCTGGTGGCCATGGTTGGCTGGGCTAGGGGGCGTTGGGTTAGCCTACCTACTCTGGCGTTATTTAGAGCCGTAGACTACCACCAACGGATTGCAATTTAGCAGCACAAGCAGTTTAATAATAAGGTATGAATTGTCCAAATTGCGGTTCAAGCGACACAGCCCTAATCCTGGGTCAAAACTACTGTTTAAATTGCGGGCGAGCGATACCGGTCGCTGCGGTTGTAACTGCCCAGGTGAGTTCCGAGCCGCAGCCGGCAGCCGTTCCGGTAGTTGCACATCAACCGGCAGCTAAACCGGCCTTCCAACCCCGGCCATTGCCGCCGCCAGCCCGTCCAATCCGTCCGGTAAGTGACATTAAGCCGCCAGCCCCGGTTAAACCTCAACAGGCCAGTCCGCTGGCCGCTGCGCCTCAACCAGCATCTCCCATCAGCCAACCAGGCCGCCGCCGACCTTGGCGCTTAGGGTTGTGGCGTCAGGCCGCCGCCGCGGCCCTAACGGCTGCTTCCCAGCGCCAGTACCGGCTTTATGCCGCTTGGGGTGCCGCTTTGGGGGCGTTAGGCTACGCCCTATTGGTGCAATGGAGTCATAGTCTGGTTTTGAATCATACGCTCACCCCCGGCCTGGCGGCTTTAGGTGTCCTAACCTTGATCTGGCTAGCATTGGGCGCTGGGCTCGCGACCTACGGCACGGCTGCCATTGCCTACGGCACCTCCAAAACGCTCGATCATCGTCCGACGGCGCGAACCAACTGGTACCACGCCGGGGTCAGCAGCTTTTGGCGCCTAGTCAGCCTCAATCTAGTTTGTGGCATAATGCTGGCGGCCCTAGCCGTTCTGGCCGCAATTTTGACTCACGACGCCCGGTTGAATCATTTATCGCCATGGCTCCAGGTGGCTAGTCTGGGGCTAGTGGGGTTAATCGCGGTTTACTTGGCGGTTGGCATATTTATTAGCCGCATCATGGGCCGTTACGCGATCGTGTTAGGGGAGCTGGGCGTTCTGGACGCCTTCGGCCTGGGTTGGCAGGTTTTTAGTCAGGCCAAGAAGGAGTGGGGAGTTCCGGCGCTACTATACCTGGCCATTAATTTTTCAGTCATTGCCGTAGCCGTGATTGGCATTACAGCACTCAATCTCACTAGTGTCCGCCTGCACCTCACGGGCGTCCCCAGCTTGGTGGCCCAGGGGGCGGTAGCTTATTTTGTACTCTCGACCTTGAGCGTCTACAGCGTCTGTCTCTGGCTGGATGTTTATCGCCAAACCATGGTTGATCTGGCCAATGCCCGCTGGTTATCAGCCATCAAGCCGCGGCCGCCGCTAGGCCGCCACATACTGGCTTCGACATTAGTAATCTTAGCTCTGACGGCCATAGGAGTTGCCAGTTTTGCTTATCGCCAGCAACTGGCCTTCCTGGCCAACAACCTATTGCCCCAACTTAGCTTTCGCTTCGGCTCTGGTTAAATCTTGACTTGGGCCGGTGTTTCGGCTAAGCTGATTCCAGATGAGCCGAGGGGCTTTTTTAAATTGAACCGACTTTTCACCTACATCTCTCAATCTCGAGCCGAACTAGCCAAAGTTAGCTGGCCCAATCGCCAGCAGGCTTGGCGACTAACGCTGGTGGTAATCGGTTTTTCTCTGGTTCTTGCCGGCTTAATCGGCGGCCTGGACTACGGCTTTAGCCAAATTCTGCAAAAAGTAATTTTAAAGGGATAGCATGACCGATTCTGCCACCCAAACTCACAACTGGTACGTCATCCACACTTATTCGGGCTACGAAGACCGCGTGGCGGAAAACCTGCGTCAGCGCATCGAGACTTTGGGTATGGCTGACAAAATTTTTGATGTTATCGTTCCCAAAGAAAACCAGATCGAAATCAAAAACGGTCGCCGGCGCATCGTTGAACGCCGAATTTTCCCCGGCTATGTGCTGGTACAAATGGATGTCACCGAAGATTCCTGGTACGTGGTGCGCAATACGCCCAATGTGACCGGTTTCGTGGGCAGCGGCACCACGCCCACACCAATTAGCCCGGATGAAGTGCGCCAGATCCAAAAACGCATGGGCGTGGAAGAACCCAAATACAAAATCGACTTTTCCATCGGCGAAAGCGTTAA
Organism: uncultured Candidatus Saccharimonadales bacterium; assembly: GCA_964535275.1. Lineage (GTDB taxonomy): Bacteria > Patescibacteriota > Saccharimonadia > UBA4664 > CAZHSX01 > CAZHSX01. Next base: position 20,873 of record CAZHSX010000006.1, on the reverse strand, counting down.
CATCACCGACGGGCCGTTTAAAGGTTTTGATGGCCACGTATCCGAAATTGACGAACACAAAGGCAAAATTAAAGTCCTGGTCAACATGTTCGGTCGTGAAACGCCGGTAGAACTCGACAGCTTACAGGTGAAAAAACTCTAATGGCAGCTACTAAACCAGTTAAGGGCAAGGTCAAATTCCGCGTTCCGGCCGGCAAAGCCACTCCGGCGCCGCCAGTGGGCTCCACTCTAGGTGCGCACGGCGTCAATATGATGGAATTCATTAACGCTTTTAACGAGCAAACTAAGGACCTGGGCAATCAAATCGTGGGCGTGGAAGTGACGATTTTTGAGGACCGCAGTTTTACTTTTACCACCAAATCAACGCCGGCTTCTGATTTGATTCGTCAGGCCGCCGGTATCGACAAAGGCTCCGGCGTGCCCAACAAAACTAAAGTCGGGAAACTATCGAAAGCCCAGGTGGCCGAGATTGCGGCTAAGAAAATGCCAGATTTGAACGCCAATGATGCCGCCGCGGCCGCCAAAATTATCGCCGGTACGGCTCGCAGTATGGGTATTGAGGTCGAAAAATAATGGCTGCGGCTAAGAAACCTGCCACCAAGAAAGCCGGCCCCAAAGCCCCTAAGGCCGTTAAAGCCGCCGAAGAGAAGGCCGTTAAAAAGGCCAAAACCGCGGTCAAACCTGAAGTTCCTGCCACTCCGGCGCCAACCAAACCTTACGACCCGCTGGCTCGCCACGGCAAAAACTACCGCGCCGCCGCCAAACTGCTTGAAATCGGCAAGCATTACGAATTAGACGAGGCTATCAAACTGGCCAAACAGACTGCCAAGGTTAAATTCGACACCGCCGTTGATTTACACGTCAACCTAGGGGTTGACCCAGCCCAAGCCGACCAAATGGTGCGTGCCAGTGTGGTGCTGCCGGCTGGCACTGGCAAAGACTTGCGGGTGGCTACCATTACCCCCGACGACGATAAGCAAATTGCCAAAATCGAAAAAGGCCAAATTGATTTCGACGTCCTCATTACCACCCCCGACATGATGCCCAAAATCGCTAAATTAGCAAAGGTTTTGGGTCCTAAAGGCTTAATGCCAAACCCCAAAAGCGGTACTGTCACTAGTGATGTCGCAAAAGCCGTTAAAGATGCCAAAGCCGGCAAAGTCGAATTTCGCATCGACAAGCAGGGGATTGTGCACCAAACCATCGGCAAGGCCAGCTTTAGTGAGGCCGATTTGCAATCCAATGCCAAAGCCCTCGTCCAAGCTATTATGAAAGCCAAGCCCGCCGCCGCCAAGGGCACTTACGTACTGGCCATGACCATGGCAACTTCTATGGGCCCCGGCATCAAGCTCGATAGTCACGAAGTCATCGCCGCCGCCAACCCTAAGAAATAGCTAAAAAGCTCTGGACCGCGTCCGCGAAACTGCCCGACCTTACTACATTGGCGGGTAGTTTTTTAGTCTGATTCCAGGGCCTATCGATCAAATAAACTGTTGGCACCACTTTGGCGAGCACTTGAACTACCTTCAGTGTGTCATCAAAAGCTGCTACAGCCCTAGCTTTTGAGGCCGATTCAACCTTAAAGGCATGGCCACGCTGACTGGCAAAACGGCCGTGAATGGTGTCAACGTAATCAGCCAGCCCATGCTTGGCCAGCCAATTCACGGTCGCTGAATGCAAATTTTCTTTACGCGAGGAGGCGATGTGGATTTCGTAACCGGCCGCATGCAGTTCTTTCATAGCCTCAATGGCATCAGCGTAAGGCTCTACAGCTTCCATCAATTCCGGCTGCTCCAGAAAGTCACTAACCAAATCAGCCCACTCTGGTACTTCTTTTTCACGGAACTCGCGTGTCATTTCGTGATAGGTATACTGGCGCCCGCCCATCTTATTAGCATGTTCAATTAACTTCACCTGAGTATCCGCCAGTGTATCGTCGATGTCGACCAAAACAGCTTTCTTCATACTCTTAGTATAACAACCGCACAAGACATCAACGGTTTGCAAAAGAGATAACGACGACGTAAACTGCTTCTACGGCCAGGGCAAGGGGGTAGCATGGCACGGACTTACGACAGCGTCCTACAGGAGTTGAAAGAGAATCCGGAGAGGCACCTGCATATAGATTTGCAAGGCCTGCATAGCTGTTGTTTCATCGACGGCGCCATCGACATTGCTCTAATCGACGCCCACAGCCAGTATATCGACATGGGCACCAATGGCGGCGTTCGCTGTGATGTCATCAGCGGGCCCTGCGCCTGCGGCGCCTGGCACTAGGCTAATGTGAGTTCAATGGGTGCGTACGATTATGTACGCACCTTTGACTTTTTAACCAGATTTGCATCGGCTCAACCTGGTATGTCATAATCAAAAACAATGAAAAGCGCTAAAGTAGCAGCCACACCAAAATTGTCAAAAGCCGCCCAAACTAACCGCGGCGTATTCGCGCCGGGAACAAATTCCGACGATCGTTACATCCCTGACTTTAAACGGTTAGATGAAGTAGTGAAAGCTCTCAAAACCGTCGGCTTGAAAATTGTTCTTACCCAGGGCGTCTACGACCTGATCCACAACGGCCACGCCCGGTATTTGGAAATGGCGAAATCCTATGGTGACATCTTAATTGTCGGGGTAGACTCCGACGAATTGACCCGCCAGCGCAAGGGCCCCAACCGGCCGATTGTACCCCTGCGCGAACGCATTGAAATGCTCATTCACTTGCGGCACGTTGATATTGTGGCTTTGCGTAACGAGCAGCAGGATATCGGTGACCTTATTCGGCTGGTCCAACCCGATGTGCTCATTACGTCCTCCAGCACCAAGGATTTCACCGCCAAACTCGTTAAGCAATATGGTGCTCATTGCGGAAAGATAATTACCCTCAACCCCCAGTCAACCACGTCCACAACTTCCCGCATTCGCGACCTGACCATCGAAGGGGCGGAGACTCTGGCCGCCGCCATTAACGATTTAACCAAAGATTTTATTGCCAGGATTCGCAAAGCCTAATGGCTAGGGTCGTAGTCTCATATATTCCGGCCCTGCATCGGGGCTATCTCAATTTTTTCAGTCAGTATCCAGGCAAAATTCTGGTCTTAGACGAGACTTTCGTTAAAGAAGCTCCGCGGATGGATAGGGACATCCGAGCCATGGACCCTGAGGCAGTTGCCAGCATGCTAAAAGGTTTTGGGTTGGAGGCCGAGGTTTTGTCATCCAAGCAGGACTTAAATGCCGTCAAATCGCAATCAATCATCATGCCGGATGAGGACGTTAACCGTATTTTTGCGAATAAGCACCTTAAAGGGTCAAAAGTAAAATTCGTAAGCGTTTTTCTGCGCTGGGACCGCCAAATCAGCACTACCGAATTAGTAGTCCCGCCACATCGCACCATCTCAACCAAAAAGCGCGATGAAGAGTTAATGAAGCTAAGCCACAAAGAAGCTGCCAAAGCAGCCGATTGGTGGCGGCAGATTGGCGCAGTGTTAGTGAAAAATAGCAAACCCCAAGTTATTGGACACAACCGACCATTGGGCGCTGAAGATTACAGCGCTAATATTTTCGGTGACCCACGCAGTAATTTTGATGCCGGTGAATACATCGAATTGGCAAAGACTATTCACGCTGAGGCTGGGGTGATTGCCGAAGCCGCCAGAATAGGTTTGGCCACGGAGGGGGCGTCCATTTATGTCAGTACCTTCCCTTGCCCGGTTTGCGCCAAGTTAATTGCCGCCTCCGGCATTAAAAAGGTCTACTACGATAAAGGTTATTCGCTTTTAGACGCCGAGGACATTCTAAATGCAGCCGGGATCGAGATAATTCTCGTCAAATAAAACACCCCCCGTCCGCGCTAGGCAGACGAGGGGCTGGTGTCCGGTCTTGAACTGACGAACAACATGACCGGGTCACCTTGATTGTCGGGATCACCAACAATGAATTGGATGTGAACGTGGGCGATAGTGGCGGCCGTGAATCTCATCTCGCCGTTGCGGCTACCTAGGGCGTAATAGTCGGGCCCGAATCGTGCAGCGGCAGCGCGCAAGATTTCCCAGTAGCCGTCTTGGGCGACTGGCGAAAGTTGGTCCTGGCGGGTGACGTGTTCTTTCGGTACCAGCATAACGTGACGCGATGTCCCCGGATAGGGATACTCGTTTCGGAGCACTGCCCAGGTGCTATTTTCAAACAGCACCTGCTTTTTCAGTGACACCCCACCCGGATATTCCAGCAGGACTTCGCGTTCTTCCACCCGACTGTAGGCATCAGGGCAGAAGATGCATATTCCGGCCGCCTGGAGGGCGACCATTTCCTGTTTCTGTTTCTCACTGCGGGCATTGCCGAGGTAGTACAGGGCGTCCAACCTTTCACCTCCTCAAGTATGTTTCGAAATCATACCCGTAGTGGTTCTCCTCGTCTGGCAGGTGCTCGGTCTTTGCCTGCAGCACCCATTCACTCGGATCCAGCTCCGAGAAAAAGGTATCTCCATGCGCAAATTGGCCGTAGATCCGAGTTAGGTGGACAATCGATGCATCCGGCAGAGCCTGCTCGTAAACCCGCGCCCCACCAATCACGAAAGCGTTGTCGTCACCAACCCGGCTGTAGGCTTCAGTCAGCGACGCGACCACTTCAGCACCTTGAGCTACGAACCTTGGGTTCGTCGATATTACGATGTTGCGACGGCCGGAAAGCGGCTGGAACTTTTTTCCCAACGACTGCCAGGTCTTACGCCCCATGATGACCGTATGGTGCATCGTCAAGCCGACAAAATGCGCCATGTCAGCCTTCATCTTGCCTTGCCAGGGAATCTTACCCCTAGCGCCGATAACGCCCTTCTCTGCCACTGCCACCACGATCGAGATCATGTGCGCACCGGGATCTTCATGGCCGGGTGGGGGTGATAGTCGGTCAGTTCAAAATGCTCACGGCGGAAATCGTGGATATCCGTCACCTCCCGGCCAGCTACGGTCAATTGCACAGTCGGCAAACGCAGAGGCTCACGCAGCAGCAACTCCTCGACGTTGTCCGTCTGATCTTGGTAGATGTGCGCGTCGGACATGGTGTGGTAGTACACACCGGCTTCGAAGCCCGTCAGGCTCTCCAGCATCAGCATCAACGCCGCGTACTGCGTAATGTTGTGCGGCACACCCACTGGCGTATCGGCCGAGCGCTGGTACATGTGCAGGTGGATTCTGCCGCCGAGGATCCGGACGTGCACCCAACCGTGGCAGGGAGCGATGGTGGTTTTCTGTGCACCAGCAATTGCCCGCGAGTTTTCGTAAGGCATCCAGGGCGTGATAACGTGAATGCGGTCGTCAGGCAGTTTCTTGATCTGCTCAACCAGATTAGCGTATTGATCGAAGCGGTTACCGTCGAGGGTGGGAAAGTCATGGAATGCCCCGCCGTAGGATGCCGGTCCAATATTGCCGGGTTCAAGGCCGAATAGAGCGCATTTATCGGCATCGGTCCAGTCGCCCCACCAGTCGGCACCAAACTCGGCCAGCTCTATAGCGGTTGTGACGCCGTTAATGAAAGCGCAAAGTTCGCCGATCCCTTTGCGCCAGCCGTCCTTGGGTCCAAGACTGCGATCGGGGATGGTGGGAAACCCGTTACTCAGATCGTAACGCAGAGTTTGCTGCATGTAGGTGACCGCGCCAATCCCTTGACGGGTCACCCCGGACACTTCGCCCATGCGCAGAATCCGCTCGAGCATGTTACGGTATTGTGAATCCGGTGTGCGCTGGTCAAACGGCAGATAGTTCGGCATATCCGAATCCTTTCGGTCGAAATGGGAAAGATCACTCTCTCACCTAGTAGCTTGGCTAATACTAGCAATGCAGGCTGGTATAATCAACAGGATGAACGTCATTGAGTCCCTAACCGCCAAAGAGCGAGAACGCCAGCGCGACACGCTGAATTTGATCGCGTCGGAAAATTACCCATCGCCCAAAACTTTGGCATTACTCGGTTCAGTTTGGAGTACCAAGTATGCCGAAGGTTATCCGGGCAAGCGCTATTACGCCGGCAATGTCAATGCCGACGAGCTGGAAAGTTTTGTGCAGAGGAAGGCACTGGAGATTTTTAGTGCCGGCGACTACGGCGTAAATGTCCAAGTTTTATCTGGCTCACCGGCCAACGCCATGGTGTACATGACTGCGCTCGAGCCGGGTGACACGATTTTGAGCCCGGACTTGAGTAGCGGCGGGCATTTAAGTCACCTGCACCGAACCAGTAGCTGGAATAAATTCTTTAAACATGCCAGCTACACCGTCAACCGCCAGACTAATTTGATCGACCTCGACGAAATCGAAGCTGGACTTAAACAACATCACCCCAAACTGCTAATTGTCGGTTTTTCGGCCTACCCGCCGGCCTACGATTTTAAACCCATAGTCGAGCTGGCACACCAACACGGCGCACTGGTACTAGCCGACATCGCCCACATTAACGGCTTGGTGGCCGTGGGCTTGCACCTCAGCCCGTTTGCGGCCGGCGCTGACTTTGTGTCTATGACTACCCACAAGACTCTCCGCGGACCGCGGGGCGCCTTGTTGTTCGCTAAATCCGAACATATGGAGGCCATTAACAAAACTGTCTTTCCCGGCACCAGCGGCGGCCCGCACTTGCACCAAATCGCCGCCATCGGCCAGTGTTTACTAGAAATCACTGGTGAGGATAAATATCCGGACAAAATTGACTTTAAGACCTACTCACAAGCGGTAATTGAGGCTGCCAAGGCGCTCGAACAAGGCTTGGTCACCGGCGGTCTAAAAGTTGTCAGCCGCACCGGCACACACTTAGTGTTAGTTGGGCTGCCAGAAAAAACTGATAGCTTGGAAATCCAGCAAAAGCTGGAGGTGCTGGGCATTATTACCAACCGCAACGCCATTCCCTTTGACCCTAAACCAGCTTGGCGGCCTTCGGGCCTGCGCTTGGGTACGGCGGCATTGGCCAGCCGGGGACTCACGGTCGATCAGGCCGACCAACTAGGACAGCTGGTGGCTCATATCGTCACTCACCAGGCCACAGACACCGTCGCTCGCCAGCAAATCCAAGCCCTGCTAAAAACCTTGCATTGGTTTTATTAGTTTGCTAGTATAACCAGGTTCGCACCGAAGACAGTAGCTGGCGCAAGCCTTAATCTGCTACCGAGGCGCAGGTCCAATTTGGATTTTTGTGTCTCTCCGGTCGACCGGAGATTTTTTATGGCTATCAGCCGCGAAGCTAAAGAAAAAGCCGTTGCCCAACTCACCGAGGATCTCGGCCGGGTTAAGTTAGCGGTTTTAACAGATTACCGCGGCTTAACCGTGGCCGAGCTTAAGGAACTGCGCCACAACCTCAAGCAAGAGGGTATCGACTACAAAGTCACCAAAAATACCTTGCTAAAGCTAGCGGTTAAAGCCAATCAGGACCTGTCCGGCGTGGATCCGTCCATCTTTAGCGGTCCGATGGCGCTGGCCCTGGGTTATGATGACGAAGTCGCCCCGGCCCGCTTGATCTTCCAATACGCCAAGACCCACCAGGCCATGGAAATCGTCGGCGCCATTACACCCGAAGGGAAAGTGCTGACGCCGGAGCAGGTGAAGGCCCTGGCCGTCCTGCCCACCCGGGAGCAACTATTGGGTCAGGTGGTTGGTACCATTGCCGCGCCGTTGTCGGGGCTGGTGGGAGTGATGGCAGCCAACATCCGGTCGGTTATTAACGTTTTGAATGCAATCGCAGCAGAAAGTAATTAAAGGAGAAGTTATGGCAGACGAGAACAAGGATAAAGTTGAAGAGACAAAAGAAGAGGTAACCGAGGCCATCGAAGAGGCCAAGGAGGCTACTGAGGCGGCTGAGGCAAAGGCCGAAGACACCAAGGCCGAAGTTGCTGTCGAAAAAGCCGAGGAAAAAGTTGAGGCTGTGGCTGAAGCCGTGGAAAAGCACGAGCAAGCCGAAGCCAAGGAAGAAAAGAAAGCTGACAAACCCAAGGGCGAGGTTCCGGCCAAGTTTAAAGATCTGGTAAAAACCATTGAGGAAATGTCGGTATTGGAGTTGTCCGAGCTGGTAAAGGCGCTGGAAGACCGTTTTGGTGTCTCGGCGGCTGCGCCGATGGCTATGGCAGCGGCTCCGGCAGCGGCTGGTGGCGAGGCTGGTGAAGCCGAGGCCAAGACTAGCTACACAATCGTGTTAGCTTCCGCCGGCGAGCAAAAGATCAATGTTATTAAAGCTGTGCGTGAAGTCACCGGCTTGGGGCTAGCCGAAAGCAAGGCTTTGGTTGACGGCGCGCCCAAAACTTTGAAGGAAAACGTGGCCAAAGCTGAAGCCGAAGAAGCCAAAAAGGCCTTAGAGGCCGCCGGCGCCACCATCGAACTGAAGTAAATAGCTTCGGACCCCTGTACCACCCGCTAATTTGTTTTGACAGATTAGCCTAGGCGTGGTTAGATAAAGCCATTGTAAATAGAAACAAATGGCCGATCTGGCAGACAAACAAATCAAAACTCTCAAAAAGCTGATCGAAACGGCGGAGGTTAATATTGCCAACGCCAAGGAATTATTAGCTGGCCTGGCAGGCGACTCACCGCTGTCAGCCGCGGCACCGGCCGCCAAAAGTAAGACTAAGGCACCGGCTGCCACGCCAGCCGGAGGCAAGATCATTGAAGGTGCCTTCGATGGCCAAAACATGGTTGGACCCGACGGCAAAGTTTACCCGGTACCAGCCAACTATGCCTCTAAATCAAAACTAGTCCAGGGCGACATTCTGAAACTGACTATTGGTTCCGATGGGTCGTTTGTGTACAAGCAAATCGGACCAGTCGAGCGCCGCAAGCTGATCGGCAGCTTGATACTGAAGGACGGCCAATACTTCGTCGAAGCCCGCGGTACCGATTACCGAGTGTTATTTGCCAGCGTCACTTACTTCAAAGCCCAACCCGGCGACCAAGTCGCCGTCGTGGTACCTGAAGACGGCGCCAGTGAGTGGGCCGCCATCGAAGCCTTGATTGTCTAATTTAATCTGGTAATCCACAGCCCCAAACAGTTATACTGGATGTGAAAGTGAGGGGACGTGTCAGAGCAAGCGCTATACCGTAAATATCGCAGCCAAACCTTTGCCGACGTCATCGGCCAGGAACCGGTGGTTAAAACCCTGCAGGCCGCTATTGCCGCCGACCGGGTTAGCCACGCCTATTTGTTTACCGGTCCACGAGGAGTAGGCAAAACTACGGTGGCCAGACTGCTGGCCCGCAGTGTTAACTGCTTAGGTGATCCGGCGGCCGGAAAGCCCTGCAATAACTGCGCCATTTGCCGCATTCCAATCGGTAGCCACTTGGATTTAATTGAAATCGACGCCGCCAGTAACCGCAGTATCGATGAAATTCGCGATCTGCGCGAAAAAATCGGTTTGGCGCCCGCTATCGGTAAGTACAAGGTTTACATTATTGACGAGGTCCACATGTTGACTAAAGAGGCCTTCAACGCCTTGCTCAAAACCCTGGAAGAGCCGCCGCCGCACGCCATCTTTATCCTTGCCACTACCGAAGCTCATAAACTGCCGGAGACGGTGATTTCGCGCACTCAACGCTTTAATTTTAAACCGTTAAACCTGCCCGACCTGGTAGCCGGACTCTCCCAGATAGCTAAAACCGAGAAAATTCCGATCGAGGAAGACGCCATCAGCTTATTGGCAGCCGCCGGCCGGGGCGGATTCCGCGACGCCATTAGTATGCTCGATCAAGTCGCCGCCTTGGGTGAGTCCAAGATTGATGCCGCCACCGTGCGCACATTGCTGGGCTGGAGCGACGAAGAAACGATCGCCGAACTGTCGATGGCGATTGCCAACCGCGATTCGGCTGAAGCCCTAGGAGCGCTCGACCGCATGGTGGAGCAAGGCGCCCAAGTTGGTCAGATTATCGCCGGCCTGCTGGATTATTGGCGTAAAGTCATGCTGGTGGCCGTCGGCACGGCTGTGCCGGGTCCCAGCGAACATCCGATCGAGGCCATCGTTGGCCGCCTGTCGATAGCTCAAATTGTCGAGGTCATTGAGCTGCTAGCCGCCGTCAGTAAGTCAAACTGGCCCAACTTATTGCTGGAGGCCGCCCTAATCCGTCTGACTGCCGGCGGCGAGACCCGTCCCGCTCCGATCATTCAGGTTAATCAACCCGCGGCCAAGACACAGCCGGTTAAAAGTCAGCTCACCCCGCCACCAGACGCGCCTTCTGCCGGCGCGCCGGCCGACATGACATTGTGGCCGAAAGCACTGCTGATCATTAAGCAGCATAATAATTCCTTGCACGCCCTACTCAAATCTTGCGACATCACACTGGAAGACGATGAATTTAAAATTGTTTGCCGCTTCGGTTTTCATCGCGACCGATTGGACGAACCCAAAAACCGCGGCATCATCGAGCAGGCTCTGGAACAGATTTACGGCCGGCGGCTGCCGGTGATTGTCCGGCTGGTATCCAAGCCGCCCTTGCCGGCCGATTCCTCGATGGAATTGGTGGGCTCGGCTCTGGATATCCTCGGTGGGGAGATCGTCGATGAGTAAAGCTGCCCCCCAAATCGAGCGTATTGGCAGGGTAATCAAAGCCGAGGCCAGCGGCCAGATACCACCCCAAAATCTGGAGGCCGAAGCTAGCCTGTTGGGGTCGATCTTGATCGACAAAGAAGCCATTATCAAGGTGGCTGACAGTGTAGCAGCCGACGATTTTTACGCTGCCCGCCATGGCATGATTTACGCGGCCATGCTGGATTTGTATGAAGCCCGCCAGCCGGTGGATTTGCTGACCCTGTCGAACCGGCTGGAAGAGGCTAAACAACTAGAAAAAGTCGGTGGCTCCAGTTATCTGACCGATTTAGTTAACGCCGTACCGACCGCCGCCCATGTCACCAATTACGCTGGCATTGTCGCCCACAAAGCCACCTTGCGCCGATTGATCAGCGCCGCCGCTGGCATTACCGGCTTGGGTTACGACCAAAATACGTCTCTGGACACCTTGCTAGACAAGGCCGAGCAAACTCTATTTCAGGTATCACAGAAACATTTGAAGCAAAATTTCATTCCGATTGGATCGGTGTTGGCCGAAAGTTTTGACCGCCTAGACGAACTACACAAGGACAAAAACCGATTGCGCGGCATACCGACCGGGTTCAAGGGGCTGGATAACATTTTGGCCGGATTGCAGAAATCCGACTTGGTGGTGGTGGCGGCCCGGCCGGCTATGGGTAAAACTTCACTAGCCTTAAACATTGCCGAGCACGTAGCCGTGAAGGAAGGCATTCCGGTAGGCGTATTCTCACTGGAAATGAGCAAAGAACAGCTAATCGACCGCCTGCTGGCAAGCCGCTCCGGGATTGACTCCTGGAAGCTGCGTACCGGTAACCTTGAAGACAGCGATTTTCCAAAAATTAATAACGCCATGGCTGAACTGTCCGAGGCGCCATTTTACATCGACGACTCGGCTGTCACTAACATTATGGAAATGCGCACCAAGGCCCGGCGGCTGCAAAGCGAGCATGATCTGGGTTTGATTGTGATCGACTACCTACAACTAATGAGCGGCCGCAGTTCCTCTAGCGACAACCGGGTTCAGGAAGTGTCGGAAATTTCCCGCGGTCTCAAAGGTTTGGCGCGTGAGCTCAACGTGCCGGTGGTGGCACTGTCGCAACTATCGCGCTCGGTGGAAAGCCGCAGCCCCCAGATTCCCCAGCTGGCAGATTTGCGTGAATCCGGTTCGATCGAACAAGACGCCGACGTGGTGATCTTCATCTACCGTGAGGAGTATTACAACAAGGACACCGAGCGCACTGGCCTGGCCGACATCCTCATCAAAAAGCATCGCAACGGCCCGACCGGAGAGTTAGAGTTATACTGGCACCCCAAGCAGTTACAATTCCGCAGCCTGGAAAAAAGCCAGAAAAGCTAGCCCCCGCCCAGTCATAACATTTGCATTTGGCCGGTAAGATTTTAGGTCAGGGCGAGGCGCACGGAGCGAGCATATTGGTGTATATGTGAGCGACGTGCAACGAAGCCCTGGGGTAAAAGATACCGGCCCGGAGGGAACACCCAGTCTACGGCATCTCGGCGTTGCTCCTCACTCACGATATCCCGTATCGCTCGTTCGTCACGCCTTGAGCTACCGCAAGCTGGATGTTCCAAATTGTAAATTTATGGCTGGGCGGGGGCTTACTAGACACCAGAAGCCCAAATCAGTTATGCTTTAGGCAATGGCAAAATCGGCTGACAGTGAGATTAAGCGAGTTGGGCGTTTTGGTATCGTCGGTGTCGTTAACACCCTGATCGATTTTGGTTTTTACAATCTGTTTGCCGTCGTCGGGCTAGCCTTGCCGGTCGCCAAGATCCTATCGGCCGCCATTGCCGTCGCCGCCAGTTTCTTTGCTAACCGCCGTTTTGTTTTCCGCGTCAACGGACAGGGCGACAGGTGGCAGGGGTTGCGTTTTATCCTAGTCAGTGTCGTTAGTGCCTTCGGGCTCGGTCCGCTGACAGTTTATTTCTTAACCAAGGTTTGGTTGGGACCGGTGCAGCTGGGCCAAATCATTGCCGGCAGGTTTTTGAGCCACGATCTAATCGTGCGTTTGGTATCATTTGGCGGCGCGGTGGCCGTTAGCTTAGTCTGGAACTACATTCTGTATAAGAAAGTGGTATTCAAAACATGAGCCAAAACCAAGGCAGCTTAATTAAATTCATTCGCCGCTACCATTATCAGCTGCTAATCGCCGGCATTATGCTGCTAGCCATTTTTATGCGCTTTTACCAACTTAACCACCTTCCACCAGGCCTGCATCCCGATGAAGCCGCTAATGGTCTGGATATTTTCCGAATCCTCGAAAAACATGACTGGCGGGTGTTGTATAACACCAACGGGCCCCGCGAGGCTTTATTCTTTTACTTGCAGGCCCTATCGGTGGCTATTTTTGGCAACACGATTTTAGCTTTGCGGCTAGTACCGGCTATCATCGGTACGTTGGCGGTGCTGGCAACCTGGCTTTGGGCTCAAAGCTGGTTCGGACGGCGCGTGGCGGTGGTCAGTGCATTTTTAATGGCCGTTACACCCTGGGCGGTGACCTTTTCGCGGGACGGTTTTCGGGCTTCGATGATACCGTTGTTTCTGCCGCTGACGCTGTGGCTTTTGACGCTGGCATGGCAGCGTGGCAAGCACTGGTTGTACGCCCTGGCCGGCTTAGCCCTGGGGCTGGGAGCCTACACCTATCTGGCTTGGCGGCTGTTCCCGCTAGCGCTACTGGTACTGGTAGGCGCCTTGGCCATTTGGCGCCGCAAGGAGCTGAAACGGCGTTGGCAGGGGATTTTGATCAGTTTAGTCGCCGCCATTATCGCCTTGGTGCCGTTAGGTATTTATGCCGTCCGGCACCCAGCCGACGTTGGCGCCCGAGCCGCCGGCACTAGTTTCCTAAATCGCGATCTAAATCATGGCCAGCCCCTGCAAACACTGGCTGACTCCGTCAAAAAAACCGTCTTAATGTTTAACCTACACGGCGACGAAAATTTCCGGCACAACTTGGGCGGCGAACCCGAGCTTAACGTTTTTGTTGGGCTGATGTTTATCCTTGGCATTTTGATTTGTCTAACCAAGCTGACTGATCCCAAGTATCTTGGTTTGCTGGTAGTATGGGCGGTCATGTTATTGCCAGCCATTTTAACTGCCGAGAGCCTTCCGCACGCCCTGCGCTCCATTGGCGCCCTGGCGCCGTCGCTGGTGCTGGCAGCCCTAGGCATCAGTTACATGCTTAATCGCTGGTACGCCACTTTCCCGATTAACTCGGCTGCCCGTACCAGCGGGCTGGCGGCCATAGTGCTGTTACTAGGGCTAACCGCCTACCAGGGCTACACCCAGTATTTCGTGGCTTGGGCATCTGATCCCCGAACTTATGCCGCCTTCAGTGAAGACGCCACCAATATAGCCAGTTACTTAATTAAACACGGCACCGGGCAGCAAAACTACGTTGTCATCGACGGCTACAGCGACAAAACCATTCAATATCTGACGCACAACCACACCGCCTACACCCGCCTGGAGCCGGCCGATATCGCCAATCTACCCCAAGACGGCCAAGCCAAATTATTCATCGTTGGCCGCACCCAGCGTATCGAAGCCGTTGCCCGGCTCAAAGACCGGTTTGCCGGCGGCCACTTGAGCGTGCATTATTCTAGCTTCAACGACATCGAGTTGTTCTACGCCTATGAGGTTACCAAATAGTGCCCGACGCGGTTGAGTTGTCGATCGTTATCCCGGCCTACCAGGAAGCCGCCACGCTGGCGCTCAACCTGCAACGGTTGGCGCAGTGGCTACGCACCCACGCTTACGGCCAAGTTGAGGTGATTGTAGTGGCGGCCGACAGCCCGGATGGCACAGTAGCCCTTGCCGCCAGCTGCGCGCCGCTATTTTCCAACTTCAGGGTTATCCGGGCCGGCCGGCGGGTAGGGAAAGGCCGTGATGTGCGACTGGGAATGCTCGAAGCTCGTGGTCGCTACCGATTATTTATGGACGCCGATTTGGCTACGCCGCTGCGGCACTTAGACGACGTCGCCAGCCTCATGCAGCGGGGAGGACAAGTCGGCATTGCCGTCCGCGACCTGTTTGGTATCCACAAAGACTTAACCCGCAAACTAATCTCCAAATTTAGCAATTTAATCATCCAACTGGTAGTATTGCCCGGCATTAAGGACACCCAGTGCGGCTTTAAAGTTTTTGAGGCAACGGCCGCCGAAGAGATTTTTAGCCGGCAAACAATTATGACTTGGAGTTTTGATGTTGAGATCCTGGCCATCGCCCGACATCTGGGTTATAAGATCGAAACTTTTGAAACCCCGGATTGGCACGATCCCAAGGCCGAAACCGCCGGACTGGTAGGGGATTCTCCCTTTAAAGTCGCCCTAACCGAAGCCCTAGACCCACTGAAAGTCCGGTGGGGACTAATTAGCGGCCGCTATAACCGTAAGCCTTTGGCCGGAAACCGTGCCGACCAGACTTAAAAAACTTAGTTTCGCCGCGGTTTTAACGGCCAGCCTGGCCATCGGCGCCGCCCTGCAGTTTGCTACCCTGGCCAAGTCCAGTATCTGGCATGACGAAGGCTACACCTTAATGCTAGCCGTGCAAACACCATCCCAAATCATTGCGCGCACGGGCCGTGACGTACACCCGCCGCTGTATTATTTAGCCCTGCACTTTTGGATGGGGCTGTTTGGCACCAGCGAAGCCGGTGCGCGCAGCCTGTCTGTCGTAGCCATACTAGGAACGGTCATCCTTGGCGCTTTGACCGCCAAACGCCTATTTGGCGAGCCGGCCGCCAAACTGGCTGCCGTTTTTCTAGCGCTAGGACCGTTTTTAATCCGCTACGGGCAAGAGGCAAGGATGTACGGCCTGGTAGCATTTTTGTTAACCCTGGCCACCTGGGCGCTGGTGGGGGCAGTTCAAGACCGCCAGACCCGCTGGTGGGTCGTGTACGGTATGGCTATGGCGGCGGCTTTGTACACGCACTATTACAGTGTGTTTATGTTTGCCGTGCATGGCTTGTATTTGCTAGTTTCGTCACACCAGCCGGGAACCGGTTTGCGCAACTATCGACCATGGGTCAGCTGGGCCGGAGCGTTGGCGCTATTTGTGCCCTGGCTACCGACCGCCGCGGCTCAATTTGGCCGCGTGCAAGCCGCCTTCTGGATTCCTAAGCCCAGCTTGGCAACCTTGCCGGCGACATTAGCCCAGTTTATAACCTTCACCGATTTGGGCGCGGCGCCGCTAGTTTTACGCCTAGCCGGCGCGGCCGGATTCGCGGCTATTACGGCGGTGGCTATTATTAGGGCTAAAGCCAGGGCCAACTGGTGGCTAGCCGCCGCTTGGGCTGGCCTGGGCCCCCTAGTGGTTTTTCTGCTGTCATTCAAACGCCCGATTTACGTCGATCGCTATTTTGTGTTTGCCGCTGTAGGTTTTTACGTTTTGCTGGCGGCCTTTGTCAGCCGGCTCGATCGGCGCTGGCGCATGGCGGCCGCGGCCCTAGTTGTGGCCGCATTCAGTATCGGCATCCGTAACGTCTACGCCCAGTCCAATCACCAAATGCGCCAGCTAGCCGCCATCGTCAACCCCCAGGTTTGCGCCGGCGACGAAGTTATATCCGGCGAACTCTACACTTACTTTGACTTTAGTTACTACAACCACACCGGCCACTTACTAAAATTACTAGCACCGGACGGCGTCACCGGCTATGGTGAAACCAGCCTGCTCTACGATCGGGCCGATCAAATCGTGGTGCATGACTACGCCGAACTGCATCCCGCCAGCGGCCAGGTCTGGGTCATCGGCAAAACCGGCCAGCACGATTATTTCAGTGCTGTCCCCGCGAATTGGCAAGCCGTCGGTACTCATTACCAGCTTGGCTACGTTGCGGCGCAACAATACTCCGTCGGCCTGCCGACTGGCACGATACCTTCCTGTCGGGTAAACTAAAATAGATAACACGGGGAACTATGTTCGACAAAGCTAAGACCTTATTAGAGTTAAAAAAGATCCAATCGGCCCTGGCCAAGGAAATGATCGAAGCCGAAGCCGGCAACGACGCCGTTAAGGTGGTGATTAGCGGCGAGCAAAAGCTGCAAACGGTCACCATTGACCGCCAGCGAGTGGACCTGGACGACCTCGACCAATTAGAGAAGTGGCTTGTGTCGGCCGTCAATCAAGCTATAACCAAAAGCCAGCAAACTGCGGCCGAAAAGATGAAATCAATCGCCGGAGGACTGGGCCTTCCCGGATTATAGAGAATGCAGATAATTCCGCGGTCGGTCCAGAATTTAGTTGACGAGTTCGCCAAGCTGCCGGGCATTGGGCCGCGGACGGCGGAGCGGTTAACTTTTTATTTGCTGCGGGGCGAGCCGGTGGCCGCCGAGCGGCTGGGCCAGGCGGTGTTGGACCTGCGCGCCAATTTGCGGCGCTGTGAGATCTGCGCCAACTTGTCTGAAGCCCAGCGCTGCGCCATTTGCAGCCGGCCTGATCGCGACCAGGATTTGATTTGCGTGGTCGAGGAACCCCTGGACGTAGTGGCGCTGGAAAAAACCGGCCATTACCGCGGCCTGTACCACGTACTGGGCGGGGTAATTTCGCCGATTGACGGCGTGGGACCGGATAATTTACAAATCCCCAGCCTGCTCAAGCGGGTCAAGGATACCAAACCAACCGAAATTATCTTAGCCACCAATCCCTCCACCGAGGGGGAGGCCACGGCTCTATACATTCGCCGCCAGCTTGAGCCGCTTAAAGTTAAAGTTACCCGTTTGGCCCGCGGCTTGCCAGTCGGCGGTGATCTGGAATATGCCGACCAAATTACCCTGGGCCGGGCCCTGGCCGGGAGGCAAAGCTTTGACTGATTGGCGTTTTTATAACACTCTCACCCGACAAACCGAGCCGCTGCAGCCGCTTAAACCCGGCCAAGTTAGCTTGTACACCTGCGGACCGACGGTTTATTTAGAGCCACACATTGGCAATTGGCGGACTTTTATTTTTTATGACACCCTGGCACGGGCCCTGCAATTTGATGGCCTAAAAGTCAATCACGTCTTGAACATCACCGACGTTGGACACCTCACCAGTGACGCCGACGAAGGCGAAGACAAACTTGTAGCCGAGGCTAAAATCGAGCGCAAAACTGCCTGGGCAGTGGCCAAGGAATACACGGATTTGTTCGAGCAGGGGATGAAGCGGCTAAATATTTTACCGCCCACTCACACCCCCAAAGCCACCGACCATATCCCGGCCCAAATCGAGTTAATTAAAACCCTGGAGTCCAAAGGCGCCACCTACAAACTAGATGACGGCGTCTACTTCGACACGGCTAAATTTGCCAATTACGGAAAGCTGAGCGGCGCCAACCGGGAGAATCAACTAGCGGGGGCTCGGGTCCAAACCCATAGCGGCAAACACCACCACACCGACTTCGCACTTTGGAAGTTTAGCCCGGCAGGAGGTAACCGTGACATGGAATGGGATAGCCCGTGGGGCAAGGGTTTCCCAGGCTGGCACTTGGAATGCTCGGCCCTGGCCTTAGAATACTTGGGTCCGACCATCGATATCCACGCCGGCGGCGTCGACCATATCGGCACCCACCATACCAATGAAATTGCCCAAAGCCAAACCGCCACCGGCCAACCACTGGCCAACTTGTGGCTGCACGCCGAGCACATGATGGTGGACGACCATAAGATGAGTAAAAGCCTGGGTAACACTTATTTATTAGATGCCATCGCCAAAAAGGCTGACTTAATGGCTTTTCGCTTGTTGGTGCTTTCAGCCCACTACCGCACCCAGCAAAACTTTACCTGGGAGGCTCTGGCGGCCAGCCAGCGGTTCCTCGGTGAGCTGCAAGCCTGGGCCGACCTCAAACACCAACCGGCAGTCGGGGAGCCGATGGATCAAATGGCGGCCAAGCGGCTACGCCAAGAACTCTTAAGCGCGCTGGGTGATGATCTCGACACGCCTCGCGCCATTGCTCAAATTAGCGAATTTATGAACCGCCAAGCGCCGCCGACCCAAGCGGTCCTAGACGATTTGGATGAAGTCTTAGGTTTAAACCTGGCACAGGGGCCGGACATTGACCCCGAAATTAAACAGCTAATCGCCCAACGCGAGACCGCTCGCCAGGCCAAAAACTTTGCCGAATCTGACAGCCTCCGCGATAAGTTACATCAACACCAGGTCGAAATCGAAGATACCCCGACAGGCCCGCGCTGGCGCCGAATTTAAGCCTTCGACCGGTGAGTAATAAAGTAATCTTTAGCTAGAATTTGCAGGCTGGCGGCGATGGGAATTGCAACCAAAGCACCCAAGAACCCGCCGAGTGATACACCCAAAATACCGGATACCAATACCATCAACGGCGACATTTTAACAGTGCGGCTGTACACCAAGGGCTGCAAAATATGGTTTTCCAGCTGTTGGTAGACAATGAAGAAAATCAGCATCACTAAGGCCGCCGATAGTGAGGTAAAGGCACTAATTAGCACCACCACCAGCGACGCCAGGGTAGCACCGACCAGCGGCAATAAATCCAAGATCCCAACTAAAATTCCCAGCGGGATGGCAAAGGGAATGCCGACAATCGCTAGTAACAGCGCCGAAGCTGCCGCCGCGATTAAACTAGTTAATAGATTACCACTAACATAGCCGGTGACGGCTTTGTACATCTTGGCTGCCAGCTTTTGCCGGTGCACGCGCTTGTCGGGGCTTTGGAACGACCACAGCACCGTCAGCCAATCCGGCCCTTCCACCAGCAAAAAGAAAGTCAGCACCAACACCGTAATAGTAGCCAGCACGCCGCTAAACAGCGAGCGCAAGGCACCTAGGATGGGGCCGTTGGGGTTGGACAGCGTGGCCAACAGTTTGGGCTGTAGCGCCTGCAGGCCGTGTACCACGTCGTAGCGCCGCACCAGTTCGCCGATGTAGCTATTGCTGGCCTGAAGCTTGGCCACGTACTGCGGCAGGTCTTTAATTAGAATCTGGGTTTGGGTAACTAGTAGCGGCACTAAATTAGTCGCCACCACCACCAACACCACTAGGCTCAAGATAAAAACGATTCCGGCGGCCAAACCGCGGCTGCGGCGCGGCAAGTGCTGGCTTAGCCACTCCACCGCCGGATTAAAGGCGATAGCCAAAAAAGCCGCGAATACCAGCCAAATCAGGGGCCGGCGGGCCATGAAAATCAAAGCCGCGCCACCTACAAAAGCGCTGACTATAACCAGGAAACGCAGGATGGTGCGGTTGGAAATATCGTTAATGTTCATCATTTATATTATATAATGTTGCACCATAAGAAGCAAGCCTAGAGATAGGCATTGGTGCCTAGCAAGTCGTCCAGCCCCACAAACCGGTAGCCTTGGCCTTGCAGTCGCTCAATGATTAACGGTAGGGCCGCTACTACGTTAGCCCGATTGCCGCCCTTAGCTTCTTTACCGTCATGCAGCACGATGACTCCGCCGGGCCGCGCTTTAGCCACAATCCGGCTGGCGATCCGGGTAGGCGACAGGCCTAAATAATCAACGGTCATGTTGTTCCACATTACCACCGCGTAACCAGCCCGCTCGATGGCCAGCCGCCGGCCGGGAGTACGCAGCCCCCACGGCGGGCGGTAGAACCGCGGGTGTTTACCGGTAACTTCAGCAATAGCCCTTTCGGTCACACCAATGTCACGCAACAGTACAGCCGGGCCGGCAGTCAGCATAAAACCAAACCGGTGCCGGTCACTATGGTTGGCAATGATATGACCTTCATCCACAATCCGCTTGGCTGCATGCGGTTGCCGGCGTACGTTTTGGCCAACCACAAAAAAAGTCGCCTTTACCTTACGGACCGCCAATGTGTCTAATATCTGCCCGGTGTAAGGGTCGTTGGGGCCGTCATCAAAAGTCAGAGCAATATTTTTGGGTTCGCCTGCCACTACAGCTTTTCTTTTTCAATCAAGACCAGATAAATGATCGCGATAATCCCTGCTAAGACATAGCTGGACAAAAAGGCTCGTTCGCCAGTACCCAAGCGGACACTTTTTTCGCCAATGCCAATGATGTTAAAAAGGTTTAAGTCCTGCCAGTCACGGCTAAAAATCGTCCCTACAAGTGTGATCGCCAAATGTATTACTGCAAAAGTCAGGACTGTGTGCTTAATACTCAACCACACCGAACTATTTGGGGGGCGGCTAGGCCAGTTCATAAGCGTTATTATAGATAATCCCCGGCTGGGAGTAAAATGCTCAGACCTTACCACCGCGCGTTGCCCGCGCCCCGTTCCTAAGCTAAAATATCAAGGTTAGCAACAATGGGGAGTAGCCAAGCGGTAAGGCACCAGGTTTTGGTCCTGGCATTCGGGGGTTCAAATCCCTCCTCCCCA
>CAZHSX010000005.1:0-28750 GCA_964535275.1 uncultured Candidatus Saccharimonadales bacterium | reverse complement strand
AGCGCCTCGACGGTAACGCCGGCCTTCTGGGCACAGCAGTTCGCCCATTGCAATAACACTACGCCGCCTCCGCCGACCCCGACCCCCACGCCGATGCCCCCTCCCGTCACCGGCGGTAGGCAGACATTTACCTTATCAATCGCCAAAACCGGAACTGGATCGGGGACAGTCACGGGCGTAGGCATAAACTGTGGCAGCGATTGTTCGCAGGTCTTCCCCGCTAACACCGTGGTTACCTTGTCCGCCAAAGCGGATACCGGTTCAAAGTTTGCCGGTTGGAACGGCTACGGCCTGTGCTCCGGGGGCAACATGGCTCTAAGTTGCCACCTCACAATGATACGAACGGGTTCGGTCACCGCAGTATTTAACAGAAAATAATTTACCGGGGCTTAGTAATGTTGGGTTCGGAGCCGTAAACCGGCGTGACCTGATGGTCGTCGTCGCCCGATTCCAGCCGCAGGCTTCCCTCTTTAATCCAACTTTCGCCAGAGGAACCGACAATCGGCACTTTGAGTCCGTAAGCCAAGGCATTGGCGACGGTAATGCCGATGCGCAGACCGGTGAACGATCCTGGTCCGGCGAACACGACGATGCCGCTGACCTTAGTCCAGTTGCCTACCAGCTTTTTGATTTCCGGCAATAATTGCTGGGATAGCTGACGACCGGCTTCCCAGGTTTTAACTCGATCGCCAAATTGGATAGTGGCCATGGGTTGATCGGTGCGGATGGCCAGAATCATGCCAGCCCCTGGATAATGGCTTTGGGGCCTTTGATGCTAATTTCCCGCTGGCTTTCATTCGGTTGCTTTATCGCTACCTCAATCCGATCGGCCGGCAAGGTGTCACCGGAATGAGCTGCCCATTCGATGGCCACAATGGCGTTTTGATCCTGCATGACCTCCGCCAATTCGGAATCAACGATATCGCCGGGGGCCAGGCGATAAAAGTCGAAGTGGTGCAGCTGGCGCCCACCCGGCAACTGATAAACCCGGCTAATCGTAAAACTGGGGCTCGACACCTCGCCGCCATATCCCAAACCTTGGGCTAAACCTTTGATAAAAACGGTTTTGCCGGCACCAAGATCACCGGTAAGCTCGATGGTGACGCCGGCTTTAAGCCGACGGCCTAATCTTTCGCCGAGTGCTAACGTAGCGCCGGACGAGGAAGAAATAGTTTTGTAAGTCGTGTCTGAATTCATAGATACCGTAAGCAAGCGTAAAAGCGCCAGCGCCAATTAGCAACCATTTCGACAATGGTGAAGCCGTCAGTTGGACCAGCGGGGCAACGGGATTGACAGTCGACCCAGAAGCTTTGGCCAGTTTAGCGGTAGCAGATTTAGCGGTTGTCGCAGCTTTGGCGGATTTGGATGTGACGGTTTTGGGTTTGGCTGCCGCTGCGCTGGAACTGCCGGGCGGGGCAGGAACTTTTAGCAGCGGCTGGACGGCAATGTTGCCGGTGCCGGGGGTAGTTTGCAGGGTCCACTGCCAACCGTCAGCGAAATTGGACCAGCTGGATCCAGGCGGGGTGTCGGTGTAATCATCGGTTTGACTAACAACCACGCCAGTGGGGTCCAGCAATTGGGCTGCACCGCCGCTATTGGTCAAACTTAGTTTGGTTTGACTGGAGTAAACCGCCAGGTATGCCCCAGCATTAATAGTGGTATCTGGAAAAATATAGAAATCGTGGAAATTGGCCCCGGTGCGCAAGGTATAACCTTTAAGGTTTATGGCTGCCGAGTTGGGATTGTACAATTCGATGAATTCGTCCTTGGCGTCAGTCAGCGGCGACACCGGATCAACTAGCAGCTCGGTAATACTAACCGGCTGGTAGGTTTGCGGTTGGGGTGCAGGGTCAGTGGCTGGTTGGGTATTGTCATCGGCAGTCGCATTACCGCTGTCGGGAGTTTCAAGAGGGGCAGCCGTGGACTGCGGCTGGGGTGCGGTGCGAATAATAAAATCTTGTGAGTTGTCACCGCTATCGGTAGCGTTACCGCCGTCTTCAACTAGGCGGCCGGGCAAGCGTTCCAGGCTTTGACCGGCGGGCGGAGCCTGGGCCGGAGCGGTAGCGGCTGCGGTGGCCGTCCCCCAGCCAAGCAAGTCAATTTGACTACCAGTAGTATTCATTAATCGGACGTGGCCGCCGCTGGCAGCCAATCCGGCGCTTAGGCTGGCATCGGCTTGGCTTAAATAAGTTTTGGGCGCCACTAGATAAAAACCGTGGCTGACGATTATACCGGTCAGGGTGGCTTTTTTACTCCAACTTGATCCGGTGGCAGATTTGTATTCAACCGTCCAATTATCCAACGCCACATCGCTGTCGGTGGGATTATACAATTCCACGAATTCTTGGCTGGCACTGGCGGTGGTACCAGTTTGCAATTCGCTGATTACAACGTGATCGGCGACAGTCGCGGCCCGAGCTGGCAACGGCAGTAGCCAATAAGCCAGTAGAAGGGCGGGGAGAATTAAGCGTTTGAAAAACAAATGAGGGCCTCGATTAGGTACCCTCCTTGCCTACTAAACTAAGCCAATGTACCCGGCAGGGCAAGCCTTTTTATGTACTGCTTATGGTATAATTTTGGTCAAATGCGCATTTCTGATAGTGAGCTAAAGAAATTGCTGTTGGTCAGCGGCCAGGTGAAAGCCGACCAATTAGCCGAAGCCGAGGTCGAACGTAAACAATCCAAAGAAATGTTGTCCCAGATCGTGGTTAAGCGCAAGCTAATTAGCGAAAAAGACCTCACCAAGCTGTACGCCCAAAGCATTAACGTCCGCTTTGTGGAGCTGACCAACGCCAAGATCCCGCGCGAAATCCTGACTAAAATCCCCGAACGCATTGCTCGCAAATATCAGGCGGTATTGTTTGGCAAGGATGGCAGTAAACTGCAACTGGCTATGGCCGATCCGGAAGACGTGCAAGCGGCCGACTTTATTGAAAAGCAAATTGGTTCGGACATTACTATTTACATCGCGACGCCGGGCGACATTTTGGCAGCCGTGGAACAATATAAGGGCAACTTGGGCAGTGAGATTACCAAGGCGATTCAAGAATCTTCTACCGAAGCTGGTGAAACCGCCGAAACCGAAGAGGTTAGCAGTAAAGAACTGGCAGCCGACGCGCCGATCGCCAAGACGGTCAACATTATTTTGGAATACGCTCTTAAAAGCCGGGCTTCGGACGTACACATTGAGCCCCGTGAAGATATCGTGCAGGTGCGTTATCGCATCGACGGGGTATTGAACGAAAGCATGACCCTGCCTCGACCGATTCTGCCAGCTGTGGTATCACGGATCAAAATTATGGCCAATCTTAAGATTGACGAACATCGTTTACCGCAAGATGGCCGTTTCAAATTTAGCCTAGGTAATAAAACCGTAGCCTTGCGGGTATCGACGTTGCCGGTCATGGACGGCGAAAAGGTAGTAATGCGGCTACTGGATGAGTCCAGCCGAGCGCAAACCCTGGAAGAGCTGGGCTTTTTAGGCGGCGCGCTGGAAAGCATTAAACGCAACCTAAAAAAACCCCACGGCATGATTTTAGTAACCGGGCCGACTGGCTCGGGTAAGTCCACTACGCTGTACAGTATTTTAAGTTTGCTTAATTCGCCGGAAGTTAACATTTCTACAGTTGAGGACCCGGTGGAATATAAAATTGCCGGCGTCAATCAGACCCAAGTGAATCCCAAGGCCGGCATGACTTTTGCCAGCGGTCTGCGGGCACTGCTGCGCCAGGATCCCAACGTCATTATGGTGGGTGAAATCCGCGACATTGAAACTGCTGACTTAGCTGTGCAAGCGGCACTGACCGGGCACGTGGTGTTGTCGACCCTGCACACCAACAACGCCGCCACTACTCTGCCACGTTTGCTGGACATGAAAATCGAGCCGTTTTTGATTGCCTCAACCGTCAATACCGTGGTGGGCCAGCGGTTGGTGCGGAAACTCTGCCCCACTTGCCGCCTTAGCTACGCACCCGAGGGACAGGAGCTGGAAGACATTAAAAAAGATTTCCGGGTAGAGGAAGCTGTTAAATATTTCGAAGCTAACAAAACTGTTTTGGACGCTATGGCCAAAAGCATGTCTTTGACCAATCCCGAGGCGCAGTCCGCCAAACAGACCAGTACTCCGGCAGCCTCCCAAGCTCCGGCGGTCGCGCAGGCGGCGCCAAAGGCTCGCCCAGAAAAAATCATTAACCCGCCGGCCGACATGGAACCTAATAGTACGATTCTAGATAAGATCGCTTCCGACCCCAATATCATCAACCGCAGTGCCGCTGAAGCCAAAGTCGCAACCGTCAAAATCCCCAGCCCGGCAGCCAGCGCAGTTCAACCGGCTGATTTAAAGCCTGGCCAACTCGTTCTTTACAAAGCCGGTCCGGGATGTGACACCTGCGGGCACGGTTCTTACATCGGCCGCATGGGCATTTACGAAGTCCTGGAGGTCGACGAAGCCATTTCGCGTATGATCGTCAGCCACGCTACCAGTGAGGAAATCCAAAATACCGCCATTAAAGCCGGGATGCTGACCATGCAGCAAGACGGCTTTGTGAAATCGCTGTTTGGCTTAACCTCAATCGAAGAAGTTTTACGCGTGACCAAGGAATAAAATGGCGACTTTTGAATATACGGCCCGGGATAAGTTTGGCAAAATTCAGCGCGGCGAAATGTTCGCCCTGGATCGCACGGCAGCTTCTGGCGATTTGGTCGCAAAAAGCCTATCGCCGATTTTAATCAAAGAAAAGGCCGAAAAGCTGACTTTGAAGGGGATTCTAAGCAAACTCAAAATCAGCGATAAAGTTAAGTTGACTGATAAGGTCATTTTTTCGCGTCAATTCGCCACCATGATTAACGCCGGCGTTCCGATTGTGCAGACATTGAACATTCTCAAAGAGCAAACAGTTTCCAAAAAGCTGCAAACCGTGGTGGCTGATGTGGGCAAACGGGTGGAAGGCGGCGCCAGCCTGGCTAGCGCCTTGGCTGAACATAGGGATGTTTTCACTCCAGTTTACATCAATATGATCCGAGCCGGTGAAACCGGCGGCATCCTGGACCAAGTACTGGAGAGACTAGCAACCCAGCAAGAAAAAGATGCCGAAATTATCGGCAAGGTTCGCGGCGCTTTAATTTACCCCGGCGTCATCACTGCCGTCACTATCGGCGCTTTTATCTTTTTAATGACCGTGATCGTACCGAAATTATCAGTAATTTTTGAAAGTTTTGGCACCAGCCTGCCGGTTTACACCAAAATAATGCTAGGTATTAGCCATGTAATAACCCATTACGGATTATTCGTGCTGGCCGGATTAGTGGCTTTGGGTGTGGCGTTTTACCGTTTTGTTCACACCACCGGTGGGCGCAAATTGTGGCACAGGGCCGTTTTAAAGACTCCAATTTTCGGTCCGATTGTGGCCAAGGTCAACGTGGCGCGATTCGCCCGCACCTTTGGCTCGCTAATGACTTCCGGTATTTCAATTTTGGACGCGCTGAATTCCACCGCTGCCGCCTTGGGCAACGAAATCTTTAAAGATGAGGTAACCAGAATAGCCGGCGAGGTTAAAAAGGGGCGACCGGTGGCCGAGTCTCTGCGCCAAGGCAAATTGTTCCCGCCCATCGTATCGCAAATGATTGCGGTCGGCGAAGAAACCGGGCAGCTTGACGCATTACTGCTAAAGCTGGCGGATTTTTATGAAAAAGAAGTCGACCGCGTGGTGGCCGGCATCGCGTCGATCATTGAGCCGATTCTAATTATCATCCTGGGTGTCATGGTCGGCTTTGTGGTTATTTCGGTCTTTGGTCCGATTTCATCCCTTTCCAATGCTATTTAGTTGACACCTGAAGCATAAGCATAATATAATTGGGCTTAAGTAGAGTTCGTCTCTACCAGCAAAATCTAAAGGAGGTGAGCACACGTATGTTTAAACACTTAAAGCGTCAAGAAGGTTTTACCCTGCTTGAGCTTTTGATTGTGATCGTTATCATCGGTATTTTGGCCGTCTTGATTATCCCTAACCTGGCCTCTGGTCCGGCTCGGGCTCGTGACGCCCAACGTAAAAGTGACCTTCGCAGCCTTAAGACTGCCCTGGAAACTTACTTCAACGACAACAACGTTTACCCTCCGGCGGGCGGCGTCAGCTGTGAACCGGATGTGGCTGGCTGTCTGGGTACGGTTCTGTCCGGCGGTACCACGATTTACATGAAGGTGGTTCCGGCTGATCCTAAGCCCGCCACCCATTATGTCTACAAGCCGACACCGGCTTCCTGTACCACGGCCTGTAGCAGCTACACGCTGGAAGCCACGCTGGAAGTACCCGGCAACGCTACTAACCCCTACGTAGTTTCAAGCGCCAACTAAACTATTAACACCAACGACGGCCTGCGGGCCGTTTTTGGTTTCAGCTTTAGAGTTTAAACCGCTTACGCTATACTGTAGGCGCATGCATAAACTTATTGGCCGGCAAGATGGGTTTACTTTTATTGAGTTGGTGATCGCAATCACTGTGATCGCTACGGTGTTAGCGGCTGTGATTGAGATTTTTATCGTTGTTGGCAACCTTAACGCTCAATCCCGACATCTAGCCACGGCCACGGCTGCCTTACAGCAAAAAATCGAAAATTACCGCAACATCGGTTTTAGTAATATACCGGTTAGCAGTAATTGCCCGACTACTCCAACCGTGGCTGAAGACTTTAGTTCGGACGCCTCTCTGTCAGCCCTAGGCAGCGGACACACCGCCAAAACTTATGTTTGTGATACAACTGTCAGTGGCCTTGAAACTGTGGATGTAGTAATAACTTACCCCGAAAAGAAGGGCACCAAAACCGTCGAGGCGTCTTCATACGTATCATCGCGAGGCATCAGCAAATGAGTTGGCTACGATCGCAGGATGGTTTTTCTTTGCTCGAAGTTTTAATCTCCGCTACGATAATCGGCATTTTAACGGTAGTGGTATCGGAATTTTACGCCGACCGCTTAATTGATTACGCCCGCAACTTTACATTGTCAATTTTACAAAGCAATACCAAACAGGCCTTAGAATCCATGGAACGCGACGTTAAAATTGCACAGGCGGCTAAACTAACCAATAACATAACCGATCCGCACGCCAGCGCACCCTGGACGGTTGATCCGGTTGGTCCCCCGGGGGCAAGCGTGGTTTTGATTTTGGCCGAGCCAGCTAACGACGCTAGTAATACGCCCTTATGGGTCGACGGGTTGCACAGCGCGGTTTGGAGTAATGAGGTGATTTATTACGTGGCCGGCAATGTGCTGTACCAAAGAACCCTCAAGAATCCGGCGGCTCCGGCTGGCAATACCGCTCAAACTACCTGCACAGTCAATGCTACTACGCCGTCTTGCAGCGGCGAACCAGCCGATGCGGTTGTAATTGAAGACGTTGCATCGATGACGCTAGTTTATTACGACCGCAGCAATGCGGTGGTGGCCGCTGACGTTGCCAATAGTATCCAAACCACCTTGCAACAACAGCGTAAGGTTTTTAGCCGTACCTTTACTTCCAGCCTGACCAGCCGCATTTATTTGAGGAACCAATGAGCAGCCTTAGACAGCAGGACGGTCAGATTTTAATTGGGGTGTTGATCACGATGGTATTTTTTATGGCCGTTGCGTTGTCGGTAGCCGAATTTGCTACCACCCATTTTACTAATACCCGCCGGACTTTGGCCGCTTTGAATGCTTTATCGGTGGCTGAAGCCGGAGCTGACAATTACATGTACAACCTTAACCTTAACTCCGCCTATACGCCTCCGTCCGGGCAACAAACTTTTATGCAAAATGCCGGGGTACCAACGCTAAGCCGATTGACTTATGAAACTTTTGTTTCGACGCAGGCGGCACCGGTGCCCTCTTGCGGCACCGCTACCTTGCCAAACGAAAAGATAGTTTGTGTGACCGGTCGGATTTTCTTGCCGACCTCATCAAACAGCGCCTTCGTCACGCGCAAGGTTAAATTGACTATCGAAGGCTCCAATTCGGGGCTCTATGCCTTGCAAAGCGGCCCGGGCGGGTTGATTATGAAAAACTCTGCCACCATTGCCACCGGTGCTGTGGCGGTAAACGGCAAAATCACGATGAGTAATAGTGCCAGCATTGGCACGACTTCAATCCCCGATCAGGTGACAGCCGTAGGTACAAGCTGTACCAGTAGCGGCGATACCACCCCACCTCCCGGTGATACAACTTATCCCCAAATTTGTCCGGCAGCCAACCCAACCTTCAAATCGATTAACTTCTCGAACAGCGCCAAAATCTATGGAGTAGTGCACATTAATGGCAATCATGACGTCAATGACCCGAGCAAAGTGGTGGGCAGCATTGTGAAAGACAACCCTTCGGCCGTAGCATTGCCGGCTGATCCCCGCTCGGATACCAAGTCAACCATCACCACGTCATCGACTGCCACCCTGCAAAGCTGCCGCGGCAGTGAAACCAGAAACTGGGATAATCTTCATATCACCGGCGGCGATGTGACAGTTGAAAATAATTGCACCGTCACAATCAGCGGCAACGTTTGGATTGATGGCGGATTAATTTTTAAAAACTCGGCCGTTACCAAGGTGGCCGACGGATTATCAGCCATGCCGACTGTGTTGGTTGACGGAGCTAGTGGCTTACAACTAAAGAACTCGGCGGCGGTTGCCGCCAACAACCTGGGGGTCGGCCTAGAATTTGTCACCTACTATTGCGGCGCAGGTTGTTCGGTCGATACAGCTAATCTGACTGGCAAAGCTCTCTACGATTCCCAAAACACTACCACGATTGACCTAGCCAATTCTTCGCTAGGGGCCGGATCGATTTTCTACGCTCGTTGGAGCAAAGTCCGACTACTCAATAGCGGCACGGTCGGCACTCTAATTGGACAAACGGTTGAACTGGATAATAGTGGCAATATCAGCTTTAGCTCGTCCGGCGGCCCGGGCTCAACCGTCTGGGACATTCGCCAATACCAGCAAATATTTAACTAGCAAACCGCGGGCAGCAAATCTGTTATAATTAAAGCGCTAATGCTAAAAATGCTTTGAGATTAACGCAGTTATCGGCACGAGAGGTGAGCGCTTGAAAGTCCCCCTAATTTATACCCGAAAACCGTTGTTTGGGATCGACATCGGCACCCAAACGGTTAAAGTTGCGCAGGTAACCCGAAATGGTGGCAAGGTGCGCGTGGTGGGTTACGGTTTTAGTGCCTACCCCGCCCATACCATGGTCGAAGGCATTGTATTTGACCCCGAGGGTTTGGCCCAGACAATTAAGCCCCTACTAGCTAACCCCAGCCGCGGACGCATCACGGCCCGGCGGGCGGCGGTGTCCTTGCCGGCCGACAAAGTTTTTATTCGCACCTTGCAGCTGCCGCCGATGTCAGCCAAAGATCTAGATCAAGCCATCCACTTTGAAGCCGAACAGTATATTCCGGTACCAGTAACTGATTTGTACATTGATTATGAAATTATTCAGCAAAACGCCGTCGGCGCCGAAGCCAACCAATATATTCTGATGGTGGCTGTCCCGAAAGCGATCGTTAATTCCTACATTAAACTGTTTGATGCCTTGGACCTCGAGGTTGACTCGCTGGAAGTCAGCTTGGTGGCTAATACTCGCGCTATGCTGTCGGTCAGTAAGGCCGAGCGTACCACCCTGTTGCTCGACTTTGGTGCTAGCAGCGCCGACCTTTCAATTTACGACCAAGTCATCCGGCTAACCGGTACGATCTCAATTGGAGGCGTTGATTTAACCAGAACTTTAATGTCCAAGCTGGGTGTCAGCGAGCAACAGGCCGGAGAAATTAAATCCAGATTTGGCGTCGGGCCTAGCGGTATGCAAGATAAAGTCTTGGCGGCTTTGGAACCCCAACTGAAAAGCATCGTGGCCGAAATTAGACGGGTAATTAAATACTACCGCGATCGGGGCGCAATCCAGCACGAAGTCACTAGCATAGTGCTGTCCGGCGGCAGTGCCAGCATGCCAGGTTTGGTGGATTTTTTGCAAAAGGAGCTAAGCATGCCGATAACGATCGGCAACCCCTGGCAGAATTTAGTAACCGATCCCCTACCGGCTTGCCCGCCGCAGGAGCAGCCAATGTACGCTACTGCCATCGGGCTGGCTTTGCGGGAGCTTGAACCATGATTAATCTGTTACCCAGCGATTTAAAGCTTGAGTTGGCTTACTCTCGCCGTAACCGCGTGATCGCCAACTACATTGCCCTGGCGCTGGGCGGCTTCGGTTTGGCGGCATTGACGCTTTGGGGTACTCGCTTTTATTTGGGCCAGCGGCTGGGAGGGCTAAATGCTCAATTGCAGGATCAGCGCCAACAGATTGACCAGCTGCAAAGCATAGAGGGACCAGCGCGGACCTTAAAGGCGCGGCTAGATCTAATTAAGGCCTTGCAAACCGATCAGGCTCACTTTTCGGCTCTGCTTAGTGACCTAGCCAAAGTTACACCCAAAGGGGCATATATTACCCAGATTGCCCTGACTGGTGATGCCACCAAGCCCGTCCGCATATCGGCCAACGCCGGTTCCTATGCCGCAGCCGTCACTTTGCGCGATGGCCTGGCGGCTTCGCCTCGCATTGCGGCCGCTGACATCGTGTCGGTTTCTAATGCTGCTGGCACTTTCCACATCGACATTAACTTAGCCTTCAAACCCGGGGCGGCGAAATGAAGCTATCTATAAAACCTAAACAATTTTACTTCATCCTGTTAGGACTATTAGTTTTCAGCTTTGCCGGCGGTGCCTTAGCCTACTACTTTAGTTACACCCAGCTAAACAGCCAATCGAGTTTATTGCGCCGAACCTTGGCCGACATGCAATTAAGCGGCGATCGCATCGACCAACTCAGCCAGCTTAAGGCGCAATATCGGGCGTTGACACCCGATCTACCGCTGTTCGCCCGGGCTTTGCCAACAGCTAAAAATCAATCTGAAATCGTGCAGCAATTAAATCAGCTGGCCAGTACCAACAGCATGAGCCTGCCCGGCGTTAGCTTCGCTGGCGACAGCGCTACCCTACCCGGCCCGTTAACTTTAACCGCTAAGGCTGGCAACATGCTGGCGGTACCAATTGCCATTTCGCTCACGGGTACTTACGATCAAATGCAAAACTTCCTGCAATCGCTGGAAAAGCTGGGACGTTATAACAGCGTCACCAGCCTAACTATTAACCGCACCGGCGTGGGCAATAGTTTGAGTTTTGCCATCACTGCTAACGTTTTCTTCCAGCCATGATGAATCGAATAATAACATTCTTAAAACGATGGCGGCAGGCGGCGATCCGGGTGGCCGGGGGCTTGCTGTTGGTCCATGCCGGCTATTTGATCGTAAAAGCCGTAGCGGTTGAGCCCGACCAGGGTTATTTGTCGGCCGAGCAAGCCAAACAGGATCAATCGGCCGTGAAGTTTGATCAAAAAACCATCGATGCTGTAAAAAAGCAGATTAATCTGCCAATCAGTACTGATTTAAATAACTTAGGTAAGGGCGACCCTTTTAACCCTTAATTAGGGGCTGGGCGGAGCGGGGTGGCTAAATTTTTCGTGGGTTTCAATAATTAAATCGGCGGTTTTTTGCGGATTGGGTGCATAATGAAACAGAAAATTATTTTCTTCGCCGGCAGTTTCAATTTCCACATCGCCATAACCGAGCAAAGTGGCAAAAAAGCCAGTCCGGGTGGCACGCACATCTTGCACCCGATCCAGACTTAAGTGACTAACTTGGCGGCTAAATAGCCCGTTACGAACGACTACGACTAAGTGTTGATTGGTTAAAATAAGGCGATTGTCGCGGTAAATAATTAAAGCCGCCAGCAGAATAGCAGCAGCTAAAATCGTAATAATTGCCAGCACCAAACCAACCAAACCGGCCGGTAAGTTGGTGGGGGCGTTACGGCCCAACCAAAATACCACACCTAGTAGCAACAGCCCTAAAGCCGCAAATCCTAAAAATAATGGGATCAAATAGGCTATATGGCGATGAATAATAGCTATTTTAATTTCGCCGGGGTCAAGTTCAGGATCCATGTCGCTTCATAACCTCAATGTATGTCCTAATTATACGCCGGGCGCCGATTGCGCTCCAGAGCTGAACTTGATTCATCGGTCCCTCGGCATCGGTTTGGTCATTATAGAAGTGGGGCTGGCCGGCTTGGTCATAATGCAGTTCCGGCACGGCTTCGAGTTTAATAAAGGCCTGGATACTAGCTAAGGCGGTGGCTTTAATAGCTTGGCTTATCAGTTTTTGCGTAGCAGCGCTCCAGGACGATTGGCTGCATTTGGCTAACCCCGCCACGGCAAAAGCAGTTTGTTTAGTCCAGATTACCTGCCCGTGGTAATCTTTGGTCGAATAGCCGTCGTGGCGGCCGACAATCAAGGGGCCAGAAGCAGTATAGAAATAATCGGGGTCGAGCAAACGCTGGCAAAAACTTACCACGTCGGCTTCCTCAGGATGGCCATAAAATAGGTCGTAAGCTTCGTCTAGATGGTTAACTTCCAAACGTTTGAACTCCAGGGTTTGGCCGCTGCCCTTAACGTCATGCAAAGCCAGGGCGTAAGCCAAACGGCCATCAGGGTTGGTAAAGCGATACCAGTTTTTAACCCGCGACCATTTTTCGACCAATGCTTCTATGGTAGAGCGATTGATGCCTAGCGTGCGGTAGTGGCGGGCAATTACTTGCAACGCCTTAGGATAAAAAACCGCATTAACGTCGTAAGGCGCGATAACGGGACTAATTTTCTTAAAAGCGCGCGAGCTGTCGCGCCAATTTCCGGCCGTAAAATACTCATCGTGTTTGTGGCGTTTGAGCAGGGTTGGTAAACGCTTAAAGGTAATCAAATCTTGGGTTTGGGCCTGCAGTACGATATAGCGGGCGACTTGTTTGGCGCGTTCCAGATCGGCTTTTTTGAGTTGGGCAGTTGTTAATTCTTCTAACCCTAAGATATAGCGCGGTTCGATGTCGATCATGTTGCGAACAACGTACATCCCTTCGATTTGGCCAATCATGTCTTTGAGCGCTTCGCCAATGCGGCTAGAACGGTCGATTAAATCATCCAGGGTGGTTTCCAGATCATTGGCTTCTTGCTTTTTTTCAAATTCAAACTCGCCCACGATGTTTTCGTGCCAGCCGATGCCCTGCGGGTTCACATATTCGAAAGCCTTATGGTACATGTAGGCGATGGCGGCCGGTTCCAGATCTAGCAGACCCAGATCAGCTGATTCCATCCAGTCGCGGGGAAAAACCGTACCATAATCAAAACCGCTAGTTTTGTTGTGCTTGATTAAGTGGGTGATTTCAACGGCAGTATGGTCTAGCAGCCGGTCAACCCCCGGTTTAAGTTTCCCTAGAACAGTCGTGTTAATTGGCTGAGTTTTCATCACACTGCGCAAGGCTGGTTTGGGCACAATGTCAGTATCCGTACGCAAGCTAAAACCGATTTCCGGCTTGACGCCAGCGTGCAACGCAAAGCCATGTTGATTCTCCTGGCGATGGACAGTTACATCCGGAGCCAGCAAAATCCTGACACCGTACCAATGATTTTGAAACAGCCGCCGGTAAGTAATTTCATAACCCTCCTTGGCAGGTTCGGCGGCAATGTAGTTGGGTGACAACTCGGCCGGATACTTTTTAATAACTTCACTGTACTTAGGAATAGTTTTGCCGGGGCGCTCAACATAATGGCGTACCTTTTGAACGTGGGCCATGACTGGATCGCGCAGGAAAAATTCTTTGGCCTTTAAGCGGCCGCCAATTACCAGATCGTTACCTTCAACATGAACGGTGTCGATGTCTATTTGCTGACGGTAGAGGTCGACGCTGCCGTAATGCAAGTGATTGTTAGGACCGACAATCCGCAGCTGATCGTTGGTGTCGAAGTCGATATAATAAGCACCCTCGATCCACAAATCCTTGCGCAACTGCATTACAGTAATTGCTCCTGACTCGAGGCCGGCGGTTCAACCCCCAAATGCAAGTAGGCTTTAGGGGTAACGCGCCGGCCGCGATGGGTACGCTCCAACAAGCCAATTTGCATTAAGTAGGGTTCGTAAACATCTTCGATGGTGGCACGCTCTTCACTTGTCATAGCCGCAATGGTGCCGACACCCACCGGACCGCCGCGGTGGAATTCAATTATGGCCCCCAGTAGCCGCCGGTCGGCCGCATCCAGTCCCAGTTCGTCAATTTCCAGCATGGCCAAAGCCTGCCGAGCCATCTGATCGTTAATCACACCTTGGCCATGGACTTGAGCAAAGTCACGCACCCGCTTAAGTAAGCGGTTGGCAACCCGGGGGGTGAGGCGGCTCCTGCGGGCAATTTCAGCTGCTGCCGTCGCTTCAAGTTTAACCTTGAGGATTTTGGCACTACGACTTAAGATTTTAACAATTTCGTCCGGCGAGTAATATTCCAGCCGATGCACCATACCAAATCGATCGCGCAGCGGTGCGCTTAAAGCGCCGGCGCGGGTGGTTGCACCCACAATCGTAAAGCGGGGCAGGTCCAGTCGGATAGACTTGGCGCTCGGCCCCTTGCCCAGCATAATATCCAAGGCAAAATCTTCCATGGCCGGATACAAGATTTCTTCGACCATTTTGGGCAGGCGGTGGATTTCATCAATAAACAAAATGTCGCCGTCTTGCAGGTTGGTTAGAATTGAGGCTAAATCCCCCGCCCGTTCCACTGCCGGACCAGAAGTTATCCGCAGCGTTCGGCCGGTTTCGGCGGCAATCACGCCGGCCAGAGTGGTTTTACCCAATCCCGGCG
This sequence comes from uncultured Candidatus Saccharimonadales bacterium, assembly GCA_964535275.1. Taxonomy (GTDB): domain Bacteria; phylum Patescibacteriota; class Saccharimonadia; order UBA4664; family CAZHSX01; genus CAZHSX01. The sequence continues at coordinate 13,993 of CAZHSX010000005.1, read as the reverse complement.
GGCCGTGTAACAAAATGTGGTCAATGGCTTCGTCGCGGCCGCGAGCGGCCTCAATCGCTAGTTGTAAATTATCCTTAATGGCAGCCTGGCCGACATAAGTGGCAAAACTACGCGGACGCAGGGTTTCTTCAATTTGACGCTCATCCGGCGCTTCAGTGGCGGCCTGTGAGGTTACTCGTTCGATCATTTGACTACCGCCGCTAACGCCGCCTTGATGCGGTCTTGGTCGCCAGTCATGCTAGCTGGAACTTTGGTAACGGCCGCCGCCGCTTGAGACGGTGTGTAGCCCAAACCCACCAACGCCTGGTAGGCGCTATCACCCGAGCTGGCTGCCTCCTCGCCGGGTTGGGCTTTCAGCTTACCGGCTAGCTCCACGATAATTCGCTGGGCGGTTTTGGTACCCACCCCGGCAATACCTTTCAGTAATTCAGCGTCGCGGGCGACTATCGCCTGCCGCAACCGTTGGGCACCGGCGCTAGACAGTACTGCCATGGCTACTTTGGGACCCACGCCGCTGACTTCCAGTAAACGTTTAAACAACTCCTTGGTGTCAGGCGCCGTAAAACCGTAGAGATTATAAGCGTCTTCACGCACCTGCTCGTGAATGTGCAGCTTAACTTTCTCGCCGGCTTTGGCTTGGCCAAGATCATCGACAGTCACAAACACCAGGTACCCTACCCCGCCGATTTCGACAATTAACGAGTCGGCGAGTTTCTGGCTAATGGTGCCGTTTAAAGTAGCAATCATAACTTAATAACCTTATTGTACACTTTTAGGTAATTGGTAATCATTCGCTGAACGCTAAAATCTTCGGCTCGGGACCGGCAATCGGCGCGCTGCAGTTTGCCCACCTGCCCGGCTGAAGTCGCCAATTCTTCGATCGACTGGCCGATGAAGCCCGACTGGCCAGGCTGGATTATTTCCGGCACCGAACCGCGACGGGTAGCAATTACTGGCGTGCCGGCAGCTAAACTTTCGACCATTACCAGGCCAAATGGCTCTTCCCAGTCAATCGGAAATATCGTCGCGGCCGCGTTTTGGTACAGCTTAATTTTGTCACTGTATTCGACTTCACCCAGAAATTCGGCCTGAGGGTAGCTGTCGAGCAACGGCTTAACTTCGCGGGCAAAATAATCCTGGTCGGCTTGATCAATCTTGCCGGCCAGTTTTAGGCGCCGGCCGGCTCGTTTGGCGACTTCGATCGCCCAGACCGGATTTTTTTCGGGGCTGATGCGTCCAACAAACAGTAAATAATCCCCGCGCGGGTGGGGGTTATAGGCGATTTTGTCTAGGTCAAGGCCGTTATAGACTGTGCCGGCCCAATTAACCCCGCTCATCAACCTGCGCTGCTGGTTACTAACCGATACAAAGTGGACCTTCGGGTAGGCTTGGTAAACTCGGCGCTGAAACGGTTGATCCATTTTGCGGTGGATGGTAGTCACTAGTGGTGTAGTAGTAAATTTCGACAAAATTAAAGCATGCTCATCGATATGGCTGTGCAGTATGTCAAATCCCGATAGGTGGTCTGCCACGGTGCCGACAATGGCGCTGTTGGAGTAAATAAACCGCCCCATGGGATCATCGGTCTGTGGCTCGCGGCTGAGGGCGGTCGGCCAAGTCGGCACTAGCTTCGCGCTAGTCTTAGAGTCACCGCTGGCAAACAAAGTCACATCGTGTCCGGCTGCCACTAGCCCCTCGGTTAGCAGGGCGATGACTTGCTCCGTGCCTCCGTATTTTGCCGGCGGTATCGCCAAAGTCAGCGGTGCCAGAATGCCGATTTTCATAGCCCGCCCCCATGGTTAGCCGTTAGTTGCTGTAGTTGTTCCCAGTAACCATAGCGTTCGATGTCAGGCGGAGCCGCCAAAGGTTTATCGGTTAGCAGCAGGGCCTCATCAGCCCAAATTTGGTTAACGCTGCGGTCCAGATCGCTGTTGGTATCCAGGGCTAAATATCGCTCGGCCAGTTCACGGATGCAAAACAGTGGCAAGTAAAATCGCAGCCGATACTCAAAATTGGGATCGTCACAAATTTGCTGATGGCGGCTGGCAATGGCTTGCATCAACAAACCCAAACAGTCAGCATGCTCGGGGTCTTGCCAAAAGAAGGCCGGCGCATTTAAATTACGTAGCCAATATATAATAATGCGCAGCTTGGCAATGTCTTCGGCGGCATCCCCACGACGCATGTCTTCCCAATCAATCAGATAAACGTCTTCTTTAGCGACAATAATGTTTGGCCACCATAAATCACCGTGAATCCGGACTTTGTTAGCCCGAAATATTTCCGGCTGGTCGTCTAGCATCCGTGCCATCTGGTCCAGTAATTTTTGGTAAGGCACCGGATCGCGCTGCATTAATTTAATGTGGGCCAAAAATGGCTGGCTATGACGGCGCAATTGCTCTTTCAGGCCGGTTAATGAAACGCGTTGGCGATAGCGGATACTGTGTAGTTGGGCCAAATGGTCGGCAACTTGGGCGGCGCGGTCCGGCGTCAGTTGGTCGGAACTGAGCTCCCGGCCTTCTGGTACTTCGATAATTACTAAATTTAGTTTGGCGGCGCCGAAGTTTTCATCCCACCAAAATAAAAAACGCTCTTTGGGGATCATTTTTTTAAGATTTTTCAATTCCGCCTGCAGGGAGTCGCGCGAATCATAGACTTTCAAGACGTGATAGACCCCGTCAATCATAGCCGAAAACACCGTCGCGCGAGTGCCCTGGCCTAGCAAACCGATTAGCCGCATTTCTTCCACTGCCAAACCCTGCCGTTGTAATAGGCCAATTAGGGTGAGTTCAAGATTTGGCAGCGACAAATTAGTCATGTTGGTTAGTCAAAAAATTGGTTAAAGCCACTCCGGCCAGGTTTGATTGGTTGTCATTGATGGGCACGGCTACTAGCGGCAGACCCAATGATTGGGCCAGCGGCAAGGCCGGATCGTCGCAGTCATAAAAACCGATGGTGGGGATTTGATGACTCAAGGCTGCGCCTGCAAATCCGTGATCAGCTACGACCAAATCGGGTTGATGAACCGCCAGCAAGGCTTCCATGTAGCGATGGTCGTGACTGTGCCAGGCCGAACAGCCGTCGGTAGCTACGAAAACCGGCCCGATCATGTCCAGTGTCCAGGGAGGGGTAATGACGAGGGATTGATCAATGGCAACAAAATCGGCACCCTGTCCGGCAGCCCAACTGCTTAAGCCGGTATAAAACCCAACCATCGCACCGGGGTGGCCAGTGGCAAAGACTACTTTTTGCTTGGCTTTGGCCGCTGTTTGCAGTTGCCCCAGCGCCTGCAATAAAGCGGTAGCCGATTTAGCCGGATCAATGTAGCCGGAGCCGCGATCTTTAAAACGAGCCGTAGTTGAACCAGAAGCATCAATTAAGGCTTGCCGAGCAGACCGAAAATTTAAATTAATGTTATGAAAAGCCTGGATACCAAAGGTGCAAAATGGCTCGCCTCGGACCAAATGCTTAACCGCCCGGCGGTTTTTGGCGCCGGGGTTATGCGGCAAATCGCCGGCAAAACCATGCTTTTCCAAGTATTCGGCCAGGGTCTTAACGTCAGGCATTGGCGGCCTCTAGCACTTTGGAGTGCGCGTGAGTCAGAGCTATAGCCAAACCGTCGGCGGCGTCGTCGGGCTTAGGAATTTCCGACAATGCCAACAATTGCTTTACCATTTGCTGAATTTGCGGCTTAGTGGCGCGGCCGTAGCCGGTAACAGCTTGCTTAACCTGCAGCGGCGTGTACTCATGTACCGGGCAACTGACCTGGGCCGCTGCTAGCAGTATTACCCCTCTGGCCTGGCCCACGCTCATGGCGGTGGTGGAATTGGCGGCAAAATACAATAGTTCAACTGCAACGGCACCTGGTTTGAATTCGCCGATTAACTCGGTTAGCTCGCTGTAAATGGTGGCTAGTCGCCTGCCCATGTCCTCACCGGCCGGGGTGGTTATCACACCGGCATCTACAAACCGGCTACGCCGGCCATCACTTTCGATCACGCCAAAACCAGTAGTGGCCGTGCCGGGGTCAACGCCTAAAATGCGAACTAGATTAGCCGTGTTCACGTCTAGATTATATCAGATAGGAACTACTTGGACCGGGCAATCACGTCGCGGTAGCGGTCAAGGTAATTTTGAGCCATGGCGGCGGCCGAAAAATTGGTCTCGACGCTGGCTCGGCAGGCTTTGGGATCAATTTCATCCACTCGTTTCATGTAGTCTTTAAACTCGGCCTCGGTTTTGGCTAGAAAGCCGTTAACGCCGTGCTTAATAATTTCCGGCATCGCGCCGCGGTTCATGGCCACTACCGGCGTGCCGCAAGCCAGCGCTTCGATCGGCGCCATGCCGAACGGTTCCTCCCAATCAATCGGAAACAGCAGGGCTTTGGCCCGCCCGATAAAGTCAATTTTGTCCTCGCCATCAACGTTACCCACGTATTCCAGGTCATGATTATGGACTAGCAGCGGCAAAACTTTGTCGCTGTAATATTTAAAATCAGCGTAAGCGCGGTAGGGGCTTAGCGGATTAGCCAGTTCCAAAATCATTTGGCGGGGCGAGGTAATGCCGGCTACCGGTCCGGCCATTTTGAGTTTTACCCCCAACTCATCGCACAATTTGGCGGCCGTAGCCTGACCCTTTTCGCGACTAAACCTGGCTAGGGTAATGAAGTAGTCGCTTTTTTGGGGCTGAAAGGCGAAGTCTTGAACTTCGATGGCGTTATGCACGGCCGGCAGGATTAGGTGTTTTAATTCCCGCGGCGCACCTTCACCCAGGGCTCCGGAAATGGGGATAATGTAAAATCGCTCGGCTTTAGCCAGCTGGCGCCACATTGGCCGGTCATCGGGCAAACCCTGCTTAAGCCTTTGCATGTCAGAAAACGGCGGCCCGTGTAAGGTATGCACCGCCGGCGGGAATTCTTTAGGGTTGAGATAAGCCATGGCGGCCGGGCCGATAAACCCGTTGTGATCGTGAATAATGTCAAAGTCCCCGGCCTGGCGGATAGTATTTAAGGCAAACATAACTTGCGCCACGGCGATCGGGCCGGATTCATACAACGGCTTGTGGATGTGCTGATAGCCATCCCCTTTTGGATAAATCCAATGGTTTTTAACGCCGGCTGGCAGGCGGCTGTCACCGGTGCTGAAAACTTCAACCTTTACGCCCAGCTTGGGTAATTCGGCCACCAAGCCGTGGATGACTTTTTCGATACCGCCATAGCCTTGCGGCGGAATTTTGAGCCACGGCGGCGCTATGATGGCAACTTTTAATTTTTTAGACATGTCGGCCGTCTAAATTTAACTGCTTAAATATACCTGAAAAACCGCCGAGCGGCAAGGTTTACAGTCCTGGCACAGCCTGTCAGAATGAGCCTATGTTGAAACCAGTCAGCTTGGGCAGTAAACGCTTCCTTGATTACCGCGAGGTGACGGAAGAAGCGCTGTTTGCCGAGATACTGCAATTAGCCAAAGGGCTGGCTGGCCGGCGGATTTTGCACATTAATTCCACTCCCACCGGCGGGGGTGTAGCCGAAATTTTGAACGCCGAGGTGCCGTTGCTCAACGACTTGGGGCTGGCAGCGTCTTGGCTAACAATTACCGGCACACCGGAATTTTTTGCTGCCACGACTAAAATCCACAACGCACTGCAGGGCGGCCCAGCACCGACCGCGGCCCAATGGCAAGTTTATCGTGATTACTCCCGGCATTTGGCCGCCCAAATCGACCCGACCGAATGGGATCTAGTTGTCATTCACGACCCTCAACCAGCCGCCATTCGTAATTTTGTTAAATCGGTCAGTGCTAGTAAATGGGTGTGGCGTTATCACGCCGACTGCTCGGACGCCAATCCGGCTACGATCGAGCAGTTGGAAAGCTATCTGGGCGCTTATGACGGGGCGGTTTTCAGCTTGGACAGCTACGTATTAGTCGGGGTGCGTTGGCCGCATTTGGGCGTAATTCCGGTGGCCATCGACCCGTTAAGTGTCAAAAACCGGCCGATGGAGCGGGCCGAGGCAGTAGCGATTATTAGTAAGTATGGTCTGGATCCGGGTCGGCCATTGGTGGCGCAGGTATCGAGGTTCGACCAATGGAAAGACCCGCTGGGCGTTATTGAGGCTTGGCAGTTGGCCCGCGCCAAGGTGCCAGACCTGCAGCTGGCGTTGGTGGGTAATAGCGCCCGCGACAACCTAGACGGTCAGCGGATTTTAGCGCAGGTTCGCCAGATGGCCCAAGACCAGCCGGACTTATTCGTGATCGCCGACCAAGCCAGCGACCGCGAGGTTAAAGGCTTTTATACGGCCGCTAACGCCACTATCCAAAAATCCCTGCGCGAAGGCTTTGGCTTAACGGTAGCCGAAGCACTGTGGGCCGGCACACCGGTGATCGGCGGCCGGGTGGGCGGCATCGTACAGCAAATTACCCACGGGGAAAGCGGCTATTTGGTCACCAGTATCGAGGAAACAGCTGAGCGGATGGTGGAGCTGGTTAATAACAAGACGAGGGCTCTGGCGATGGGTGCCTTCGGGCGCGAGCAAGTCCGCCAGCATTATTTACTGCCGCGGTTAATCCGTGATGATCTTAAGTTTTGGACGCAAGTACTTAACTGAGAATATCGAAGTTAGAGAAAGTTTCGGTGACATCGTCTAGCTCTTCCAGTGCTTCCATCGTTTTCATTAAACTAGCGGCCGTTTTAGTATCGGTCACTGTCATAGTTTGCTTTGGCACTTGCTCGACTTCGGCTGACTCAACGGCATAACCGGCCGCGGCCAGTTTGGCTTTGACAGGTTCTAGGTCGGCTGGCGCGGTATAGACTGTTAGATCTTCGACGTCCGTAGCGCCGGCCTCAATGGCCGCCAGTTGGGCAGCTTCGACAGCGGTAGTTTCGAGATTAATAACGCCTTTGGTTTCAAATTGATAGGCAACTGAACCGGCCTCCCCCAGCCGACCCCCGTGTTTGGTAAAGGCCGAACGGACTTCGGCGGCAGTGCGGTTACGGTTGTCAGTAGCCGCTTGCACCAAAATGGCGGCTCCGCCCGGGCCATAACCTTCGTAAGTCACAGCTTCAATTGCCGCCCCACCGGCCGCGCCGCTGCCGCGGGCAATGCTGCGTTCGATGTTGGTATTAGGCATGCCGGCTTCTTTGGCTTTTTGCACCGCCAGCCGCAGTTTAAAGTTGGTAGCCGGGTCGGCGCCGCTTTTGGCGGCCAAGGCGATTAAATTGGCCAGCTTGGTATAGGCCTGACCCTTCCTGCTGTCGGCTACGCCTTTTTTGTATTTAATTTGCGACCAGCGTGAGTGTCCGGACATATCAGCCAAATTATACCATCTGGAGTTCGGCCGATTGGCGGCTTCGGCGCCAAAGCAATCCAGTAATGACGACTATTAGGCCATAAATAACGCCCAGGCTAGCCATGGTTAGGCCACGATGTTGGGCAGCCCAGTTGATATTGGCAAAGTAATTAATTAGTCCCAGCATCGAGGTCAGAATTAGACTGGCAGGCAGCGCGATCCAACCAGCCCACAATGGCCACAGCATGGCGCCCAGTCCAGCCACAAAAGTTAGCATCATCGCTAAAGGCACCAGCGGCAAAATCAGCACATTGGCCAGCGGACCGATAATAGAGATTTGTTTGAAGGCAACGGCGATTAACGGAAAAGTCATCAGTTGAGCTGCCAAGGATTCGATTACCAGCAGCGCGATGGGATTTTGAATGTTAAAACGTCGGGCAACCAGCGGTGCCAGCACCAGGATGCCAAAGAAAGCCAAAAACGACAGTTGCCAGCCCAGGTCTTTAACATAGCCGGGATTGATCGCTACGGTCGCGGCCGCCGCCAGGCTAATAAGCACCATCGGTTTAAACTGGCGTCCGTAATAGGCAGCCAGTAAGATTAAGCCCGAAACGAGGGCAGCACGGACAATACTGGGGCTAAAGCCGGCTACCAGCAAAAAGCCAAAAATCACCCACACCGAAATGGCAGCCGCAATGAATTTGGATCGATTGCCTAGGAAACGCCGGAAAGCGTTTACGACAATCGTGAGGTTGTAGCCGGACACGGCCACCAGGTGGGAAAGTCCCACTAGCGCCAGTTGGTCCTGCAGGCTTTTGGGAATCAGCGCCCGAGTGCCGATGAGCAGTCCCAAGCCAAATTCGGCCAGCGGGCTGGGCAGGGCGGTGTGCATGCCGGCCAAAAACCGTTGCCGCCATCGTTCCAGGTTGCTTTGACGAGTGGATAAAACTTGAATTTGGCCGAAGCCGAAGGCAATTGGGCTGGCGCCCAGACCCGGTTCGATTTTGCCGGTGACACTAACCCGGTAACCGCGTTGGAGATGCGAATTAGAAGTTACGACTTTGGCTTTGGTGCCGTGGCTGGCTAGGGTAAATTGGGTGTAACCGCCAGAGGTCTCTCCCGGGTCGTCGACGACAGTGCCGACCCAGGTAACTTTTTGGCCAACCAGTGATGTTAATTTGGGATCGGGACGAACAAAAAAGCGGCTGAATAAAAAGGCCGCCGCCGCGATTGTAATCCAGGTTGTTCGCCGTAAACGCAAAGAGGGCTCCCCTACCCTCCTTTTGAATAAATCCGAAATCCGAAACGTGGTGGGCCGTGTGGGATTCGAACCCACGACACGAAGCTTAAAAGGCTCCTGCTCTACCGACTGAGCTAACGGCCCGCGTATAAACAGCATAGCATTTGAACCGTCAAACTATATCGGAAAACAGGTTAGCGGTCAATTCTGACTGGACATTGGTTCAATGGGGGGGGTAAACTTAAGTATAAGCATTATAAGCAAGGGTTTTTTGGCTGTATGAAGTTTTTGAAAAAGTTTTCATTAGGCTTACTGGCTGCTGCACTAATGTTTGGGCTGGGCGAGACAAGCCAGGTGCTCGCCGCCACTTCGCCCACACTCAGCGCTTTAACTGATTACTCCGTTTTGGGCGGCGCGGCCGTAACTTGCACCGGTTCAACCACCACTACCGGGTCAGTCGGTGTCAGTCCGGGCACCTCAATTACCGGCTTTCCTACCCCTTGTACTGCCGGTGGCGGGACACATTCCAATGATGCCAGCGCTATCGCGGCCCAGTCCGAGGACGTGACGACCTTCGGCGCCCTCAACCAGCCCTGTGACCAAAGTTTCGGCGCGGTGGACTTAACTACGACTTTTCCTTCCGGTGTCGGTCCAGGCGTTTACTGCTCCACCAGTAGCTTTTCGCTATCTGGAAATCTACACCTCACCGGAGCGGGTGTTTGGATTTTCAAAACCGTGTCAACTCTTATCACCTCACCAGGTTCGTCAGTGACGGGCGGCGACCCCTGTAACGTGTGGTGGCGGATCGGCAGTTCTGTAACTTTAGACACCACCACGGCTTTCATTGGTAATATTTTTGCTCTGAACGGTGTTAATGCCATGAACACCGGCGCGACTTTGAATGGACGTCTGGTTGCTCAAGCGGCTGGTACTGTAACCTTGGACACCAACACCATCAGCGGGCCTACCTGCGTGGCCGCCGCTGGTCCTAGCGCCGGCACTACTAGCGGCACTACTGGCAGCACCAGCTCAACCGGTCTGCCGGCGGCGGGAGTTGCTCCGGCGGCTAACAACGGTGCCCCATGGAAACTTATCGTTCCTTCCGCTCTTTTGGTAGCATTGTCTGCTTTCTACATCATTCGCAAAAAACGGACGGTTTAGTTCCGGCATGGCCTGGTCCAAGACTGGTTTGCTTCTAGCAGTTATCACTGCAGCCGGCTTTATGCTGTCTTTAGGTTTGGTTCTTCATTTTATTCCCATTGGCCCAACTTACAGCCGCTCGGTTCCGTTACCCGCCTATATCATTACCCCTCATCAAGTTGCAGCCGTTAAATTATTGGCAGGGTCGCCGGTACGACTCAAAATCCCTAAGCTTAATATTGACGCGCCCATCGCGCCAGTCGGTACAACGCCAGATGGAGCCATGCAGGCACCCAGCGGCCCCAAAAGTGTCGGCTGGTTTCAACTCGGTGTGTTACCGGGCGATACCGGCAGCGCGGTGATGGCCGGACATTCCGGCCACTGGCCCACCGGCGAAGGATCAGTATTTGATAGCTTGTATAAGTTGAAACCGGGCGACAGTGTGTTTGTGGAGGACGGCAAGGGAGCATCAACGACTTTTGTGGTGCGCGCCAGTCGCAATTACGACCCCAAGGCCAAAACTAACGACGTTTTTGATCCTAACGATGGCAAATCACACCTTGATCTTATTACTTGCGAAGGAACTTGGGACAAAGTTTCCCAAAGTTACTCCCAGCGGTTGATAGTGTTTGCTGATAAAGAATAGTTAATGTTGGTCGCGGGGCTTAATGAAATTTTCGCCGATAATGGCTAGCGGCACCAGGCCGATCCACCACACTCGCAAGTGATAAATTTGGGTGGCCAGCGATGAATTGCCCAGGGTACGGCCGAGACTATCCGGATCCAACAGACTCATCCCAGCCGATACCAACAGCATGGCCGTGAGCACGCAGAGCACTAGGGTCATAATCATGCCGGTCCGGGCCCGGCGGCGGCTGTGATCCTTACGCCCTATTTCCAATAGAACCAGCGGCGCGATGAAGAGCACCAATTTAACGGCGTTGGCACCCAGGCCGTAACGGCCACCCACGGCATCAGCGGCGCTTTGGCCCAAAGTTTCGGCCAGCACTAACCCCACGTAAACGCTCAGGGCAAAAGTTTTGAGTTTGTTGTGGCCCAGCAGTACACCGTAAACCACCACCAGCGCCACCACGCCCAAAATGATAATATCAATGCTTAGATTTGGTATACCCATCTTGGCCTGATTATACCACTTACGCTTGTGTATCCGGCAGGTTGGTTGCAGAATACTTAGGAACTTTTGTTGGTTCTTCGACATAGAAAGGAGGCGGCCATGAGCCGCAATTTCATGGAGCTTTTGCAAGCCATGTGGGACGACGGCAAGTTTGTGTGCGTAGGATTGGATAGCGATGAGAAGAAACTGCCGAAGGGCTTCGACATTGAAAGCTACGAAACCCGGCAGTCCGCCTTCAACCGACACATCGTTAATAGCACCGCCGCTTTTGCATGTGCTTACAAACCGAACTTGGCGTTTTATCGCGGTTCGGCTGGCAAGGAAAATCTACGTCAAACCATCGATCACATACACGCGTTGGCGTCAGAAATCCCTGTGATCTTGGATGCCAAGGTTGCAGATATCGGTAACACTAACGATGCCTACGCCGAGGAATACTTTGACTGGTATGGCGCCGACGCTGTGACCGTCCACCCCTACCTCGGCATGGAAGCCATGAAGCCGTTCCTGGATCGGGCCGACAAAGGCGTGATCGTACTTTGCCGGACATCGAACTCCGGTGCCGGCGAGTTCCAGGATATCGAAGACCAAATCGGCTGGCCACTGTACCAAACCGTGGCTCAGCACGTTGCTGAAAAGTGGGGCTACAACAGCAACTGCGCCGTCGTGGTAGGCGCCACCTACCCGGAGGAACTGGCCAAAGTTCGAGAGATCGTTGGTGACATGCCAATCCTCATCCCCGGCATCGGCGCGCAAGGCGGCGAGGTGGAGGCCACGGTCAAAGCCGGCGCCAACCCACGCGGGCAAGGCATGATCATCAACAGCTCCCGCGGGATCATCTTCGCCAGTAGCGGCCCGGACTTCGCCGAAGCCGCCCGCCACGAAACCCAGAAGCTCCACGACCAAATCACTGCAGCTTTAGAAGGAGTGAGAACATGACTGGTTTTAAGTTCCATCTTCGCAAAGCTCCCTGTCGTTGCGTTTAGTGCCATGGACGAGATCCAGATGCTTACGCGGTCGTCGTTCATGCTTGATCCCGATGATGCTAGGATTTTAGCCGAGATTATCGACGAGGAGTTCAGTGCGGTTGTGCACTGGCTAGGTTACAACGACCAAGTTGTATCTGCCTTTGTCGAAATCGTCCCCTACGTTTTGCACCGCTTCGACACCAACGAAACGGTGCGTCCAACTGATGATCGGCTGACGGTGTTAGTGATATTCGACTACACCGTTGCCACGGTGCTGGAACGGCGCGACGACTTTAATCGGGTCCAAGTAACATGTGCTACTTACTTAGACCCTGAACTAACCCGCATCCTCAAAGATAAACTGAGATCGCACAAAAAAACCGAGCATAGGTACTCGGGGGAGGGGTTATGAAAAAGCTAGCAACTGAAACCTGCTTATGAATCCGGTGCCGGAACCGATGCTGGTAAGCACCGGGGATCAAGGCATAATTGGGCAGGCAATGAACAGTTTTTTTGACAGTATAGTCCCATCCCTTGGGCTAGACGTCAGAACCCTAACGGCCGATGTCGAGATAATTTCCCACGTCTTGCACAAATACGACTCACACGAACAGGTCCGCCCCACCGATGACCGGTTAACCATTCTGGTGGTTCAAGACAGGGTGGTGGCGTCGGTGCTAGAGCGCCGTACCGAGTTCAACCACATTCAAGTTCTGTTTTCCCGTTACTGATGAGCTCCGACATCCGTCGGGGCTCATTTATTTTTGTCAGATTGGCGAAGCATACTTGCATTATATCGTTTATGCTTGCCTAATATAGTTATTGATAGTATAATACTGGCCCGCTTGTACCTCGACAATAAGGAAATGAAAATGAAGCTTGGGATGGTAATTTCGCGCTATGGCCGCAATGGCGGACTTGAGCGGGTAGCAACGGAATATGCCCGAGGATTACGGGATTGGGGACACAATGTGACCGTGTTTTGTCAGCAGGCAGCGTGCGAACCGGCTGATGCGGGCATAGTTTTTAAGTTCATTGGCGGATTTCAATCGCAAATTGCTTTACGAGCCGCCACTTTTCCGGTGCTTGCCACCGCAGCCGTACGACGTTATCGTTTCGATAATGTTTTGTCGTTCGGTTCTTCGTTGCTAGATCCTGCTGTTGTGCGCCTCCCTGGCCCCCATCGCTCATGGATAGAAGCCAGCCAGGGGCAGCCCAATAGCTGGATGCACAAGCTAAACCCTCATCATGCAATTACGCTTGCACTTGACCGACACGTTCTTGGCAAGGGGAAAGCCAAGGCAGTTCTTGCAGCTTGTGAATGGGCAGCCGCTGAAATCGGATTTTTCTATCCGAAAGTAAAATCCAAGATCAGGGTTCTGCCTGACGGAGTTAATCTCGAAGAGTTCTTCTTTGAGCCGACTGCCCGCATCGACTTCCGTAGCCAGCACGGTATAAGCATAGACCGGCCCGTACTATTTTGCCTGGCAACTGAAGCCCGCCGCAAGGGCCTGCCAACAATTATGCAATCCATACGCATAATTGCAGAGCATGTGCCGGATATTTGCCTGGTCGTCGGAGGGAAGGTGCCAACCCAAACAATTCGATCACTCGCTTCAAAATACGGGGTGATGGATCATGTCGTAACGGCCGGCTTCATCACCAACGTGCGATCGGCCTACTGTGCAGCGGACGTTCTGGTATTCCCCACTCAGTTCGATCCATGGGGCTTACCAATAGTCGAGGCTTTGGCTTGCGGCACGCCAGTAGTCGCCAGCGAACACGCCGGAGCAGCCAGTGCGATACAGCCGGGTAACGGACTGCGCATTACCAACCCGACTGACCCTGCCGTGGTCGCTGAGGCAGTAATGGCTCTGCTGGCCACGCCTGCCAATCGCGAAGCTATCAGAGCGAGCATTCGACCCTTTCAGTGGAAGAACATCATCAGCCAACTGGAGACAATTCTAACCGCAACAGCCTCATAAGGACTCATAACAAAAGAGCCCCCTTGTGAGGCTCTTTTGTTTACTTGCGCCAGAAGGGTTGGGATTTGCGCTGTTCCAGCTGCTTTAACTTTTCGTACAAATCCTTTTCGTCTTTGCTTAAGTGGCGGGGGATTTTGACGCGTAATACCAGGGTTAAATCCCCTCTGCGGCCGCCGCGAATGGCGCGGCCTTTGCCGCGGAACACTAAGGCCTGGCCGTCTTGGGTGCCGGGTGGAATC
>CAZHSX010000004.1:28062-32261 GCA_964535275.1 uncultured Candidatus Saccharimonadales bacterium | reverse complement strand
CGGTTTCGCTATTGGCTCCGCATTCTCCAAGCGACCAGATACAGAGAATGTTTCATTGCCGTCGAACTATTTCATTGTGCGTCTATCTTACACCCACCACATCCCTTGTCAAGCATGAGCGTTTATGGACTAGTAGATGTCTGGCAACTCTTCGTCCTCACGATCACGGCGGCGGCGCCAGAAAAGTAGGAGCAGTAGCAATGAGGTGAAGCCCCCGATTTCCCAATACAGCTTGGGGTTAATGATGGGGATCGGCTTAATCCCGGCGGTCTCGGGTTGGGTAGTCGCCGGTTGGTTCTCGGTTTGGGCGCCCAGGACTTGGCCGCCAGTGGTAGCGGGTGGCGTCCCCGGCGCAACTAAGGTCGTCAGTGGACTAGTGGTCGTGTCAGCAGGAGGCGGCAACGGTGCCGAAGTGGTCGTTACCGGTGGCGGGGTAGGCTGGTCGTCATTAGTAATCGTGCAAAGCTTGTTGTCCCCCACCGCCAATGTAACGGCTCCGCTGGTGTCGCAATCCCCGGTGATGGCACCTTTGTATCCCAGCAGATTAATTTCGCTAACTGTGTAGGTGCCGGCGTCGATGCCAATCGATACGCCGCTAAAAACTCGGGTTTGATTAACAAAGAGCAAGAAATCCGGCACCGTGCCTACGCCGCCAAAGCGGTTGTTAACAATCTTTGTGATGGTTAAGCGAGGCTGAATGTCATCGTTAGTAATGGTGCAGGTTATTGATTGGGCTAAGGCGATGGTACCCACGCAATCGGCACCCAACGTTTTGGCGTAACCGCCAACGGGGCTTTCGTCGACGGAATAATCGCCGGCATTAAGGGTAACCGTGGTGCCAACTTCCGAACCTGCAAAACTGGGGGTAGAAACATTGCCGCCGGTGATATCAATGGTCGTTTGGCCGGCAGTGAGAGTACCGCCGTTGTCGTTAATGACGTGCTTAATCACCGTCAGCCTGGGCGCGATGTCGTTGTTGGTAATGGTGCAGGTTTTGAGGGCGTCACCGACGGCTAGGGTAACGTGGCCGGTTGCATCACAGTCGCCACTAAAGCTGGCTGAGTAGCCCGGATCGCCGGTTTGACTAACATTGTAGGTGCCGGCATTAAAACTAGTGGCGGTATCACTGGTGACCGGCGTTGCACCGACAAACAAGGGGAAATCCACCACTTGCTTGGTGCCGCCATTATCGTTAATCACCACCGTGACGACCTTCAGCTGAGGCGCAACATCAGAGTTGGTGATAGTACAGGTCTTACTCCCGTAGGGCGGCATTGTTACAGTAGACGTGGCGACACCGTCACAAATCACACTGGTTTGGGTGTAACCGGGTAGCGCATCTTCGCTGACCGTGTAGGTACCGGGGTTGAGGCTGAAAGCAGCGCCCGATTCGCTGCCTGACGCCGGACTGCCAGCCACGTCCACCCCGCCGTTTTCAACGTGGACGTTAAAGTTAGAAGCTGCCAATAGCCCGCCGTGGGTGTTAGTAACGTGTTTAATAACCGTTAGCACTCCCGGGCAGGGATTAATCGTGGTCGGGGCTGAGGCGGAGTTATTGCTATAGTTGGATTCCAAAGTAGTCGTCGCTACCATGGCGATGCTGCTTAGCACCTGGCCGCAGAGTCCGCCGTTTTGAGTGACGGTAGCGGTAATAGTTACGACCGCCGTATCGGCTTCGGGCGGCGACAGGTTGCCGTCGTTGCCGCCGAGAATACCAAGACTGCAACTGACGGCCTGGCTGGCAATCACACAGCTACCAGTACCACCAGCCGTGGTTGGGTCCTTGTCATAGGTGGCCGAAACGGGGGTAAGGCCGGCCGGCAGTGTATCAGACACACTCACGGCCGCAGCCGGCGTTAAATCGAGATTGTTGACGGTAATGCTGTAGGTAACACTGCCCCCCAGCGCAGCCGTGGCGGTGGCTAGTTTACTAACGGTAATGTCTGTGACCGGCGCTGCCGCCGCAGCCGGAATCGGTAACGGTTTGTGACCAGAATCTTTGACATCGACAGAGGTGTGATCCGCCTGGACGTGTTGGGACGAACCGGTAGCACACAGGGTAGCGTTGGTATCAAACTGCAAGCTAAAGTTAAGGCGTACGCTTAAGGCCGCGGTAGAAGTGAGAGCGAAATCGGCTACCGCGTCACCACCGATCTGTGATAACCCCACAAAGCTAGCTGTGAACCCAGCGCCAGCATCAATAGCGTCGGTGGTGCGGTTAAAATCGAGTGCGATGTTGGTAGGGTTTTGGAACTTGAAGAACCGACATGACGGATCGCTAGTGAAACCGATAAACAGATGCCCGGCTAAAGTGCCGGCAGTTGAATCCAGATCAACACGAAAGCGGACCGTGTCGCCTTCCTTATACCCGCTGATAGTACTACCGGTCCAATTATTGCTGTTCTGCGGAGCGATTTCGCCTTGGAAATTATTGTAGGTGATCTGGGTGGGCGGCGACGCGTAGGCGTTTGACACACCGAATAGCGGTAATGCGGTTTGCAGTATCAGTCCCGCACTGACTACAGATCGCAAGAGCTTAACATGGCGACGATAAAATGCTAGAACAGACATGGCTTCCCCAATCTGTTCGGTTTCGCTGTTAGCTCCGCGTCCCCCAAGCGACCAAATACAGGGGGCGTTTCATAGCTTCACGTTACTTTGATGCTTCCAACGTTTCAAAGTTCAGCTTATGGCTGATGCTTTAAGTCTAGAAGTTGTTGCTTGCTTTTTCTAGGCCAATTCTGTCTAATATACTGCCATTAAACCTAAACTTTTTGGAGATAATGCCGAAACTACCACCCAAGCTGCCACCAGCTTTGCATTACAAGTATATTTTAGGATACTTTTGCCAGATTGTCAAGAAAGCAGCGCGCGTTAAACCGCCAATTTCTCCGGCGCGATAAAATCGTTGTCGAGGCGCTCCAGCACCTGTTCCTCAAGTACCCGCTGGCCAAGATAGCGGCTAAAGACTTCGTTCCATAGCGATTCGCGAAAATGATACAGCACGCGATCGGCGTAACCCAGACGATTGGAGTAGCTAAAGCTCACGTCCATCAGGTTAAAAGTCACAGCCTCCTCCCCTTTTACGGCGGCCACAAAATCCAGCCCGTGCCAAAACGCCAGGCGCGGATCGATCTGCACCAGCAGTTCCTCGGCCCGCCGCCAGTGCAGATCCTCCGGCGATACGTGCGGTTCGAAAATCTCGGGATGTTCTTCGTTTTTTAGCTTGCCGAAGTAGCGTTGGATCACCCGCCAATGGATGTGCTGGCCGCTTAATAACTTAACTTCTGGCACATCGGCAATCAAAGTATCAGCCACGATCTGGCCAAAGTCGCGTTTGCCCCGCATCAACTTAAAAAATGCACTGTACAACCGCACTTCATTGTAATAGTGCAGCACCAGCGGCATGACCGTCATGGTTACCCCCGGCACCTTCATGTTTTTAACCGGCAACAAGGCAATGGCGCCGATTTCTTTGGAGTGGGTGATGTTGTGCAGTTTCTTCTTGGTAAAGTCGGCGGCAATGTCGCCCCATTTGGCGTGGTCAAACCGCACCACTTTGATGTCGCGCGTCTCAAAATCTTGGGGAGTAAGCTTGGCGTAGAGCTGGTTAAAGCCGTTTAGCCAGTCAGCATCTTGGCCAAACCGCAGCGCCAAATACAGCTCATGAATGTCTTCGGCCGCCGTCATGTCTTCGACACTGGTGTAGCCTAGACGCTGCATAATAGCGCGCGGTGGCTGGGCGGCCAATAAAGCCGCCGCGATGTCGGCCTTTAAAAAGAAGCCGCGCCGGGGCATGTCCAGTTGATCGATCCGGTCCATAATTAACGGCGCCATCTGGGCTAGGTCCTGCGGATCGCGGCCGCCCAGTTGGGCAGCCAATTGGCGGTCGTCCACTTCCAGGTGGCCCAGCAAAGCCTGGTACAGTTCGGGGCCGGAGCAATCAGCCTGCAGGCCCAGTTGCCGGGTGCGATCGGCCGCTAGCCCGGCAATTTCGGCCGCCAGCCGGGCATCAACGCCAGTATGGCCGGTGCGATCCTCCAATTGCTGCAAAGCCTGATCAAACAGCGGCTGCTTGGCGGCTAAAAATCTAGCGATGGTTGACATTACAGTTTGGTGATTTTAATTTTCAAACGCTTGAGCCGGCCGGTTTTAAGAATGCCGGTTTTGGCGCCCACGGTTTGCACCACCGCCGTGGA
>CAZHSX010000004.1:0-27962 GCA_964535275.1 uncultured Candidatus Saccharimonadales bacterium | reverse complement strand
GCCAGTTCTTCGACCCCGGGCGTCAATGCCACCTGGATATTGTGAGTTTGAGCATGTTTAAGCAGTTTTTTGAGCAAGTCAAAGTTGCCCGCCAGTGAGGTAATGTAAAACCAATCGGCCCGGAAATTGCGGATGGCAAAGTCGCGGGCTTGCAAGTTGTGCGAAGCGCCGCGGTAACCCAAAATCGTGCGCTCGCCGGTGGGCGCCAGCAAAATAGCGGCGTAACCGGTGGCTAGTTTAGGATCAGCCGCCACGTGCTCGGTATGAATACCCTCGCGGCGTAATGCCCGCAACACTTCGCTGCCGGCCGGATCGCGGCCGATTTTGCCGACGAATTCGGCTGTTAGCCCCTGGCGGGCAAAGGTAACGGCCGCGTTGCTGGCGCCGCCGCCGGTGTCAAAAAAAATCTGGCTTAACTCGATTTTGGCGCCCAAGGGGAATTGCTCCACAAAATCACGGCTGCGCACGTCGCGCTTGGCCGTTAATGCGCTGCCGGTTAAAAATACGTCTTGAGTTGCCGCCCCCACGGCTACAATTTTAATTTGGTCGCTCACAGCTTAATTATAGCAGTTATGGTTAGAACTGGAGACCGAGGTTGGGTGTAGCATTGTCGACGACAGGCGGCGGGGCAGCGGGCTTGCAGTCATCCATCATCACCGCCGCCAAACTGTCCGGCCGATCAACATCGGTATCGGTCACAAACCGGCGATAATCGCCCAGGGTTTTAAACAAATTCAGCACCGGCTGAGGGTTGATCCAAGGCGGCTGGTGGCCGCGCAAATACAGCGAATAGCTGGAATAAGCGTACTCAATTGGGTTTTGGCCGGGGCCGGCAGGGTTCAGGTGTAACCAGCGCGACAGATAGGTTAATTGCTCCGCTTCCGGGATTGGCGCTGCTCGGTAGATACCGTCAAACAAGTGACCATGCCGCTGCCAGCGGCGGTTAAAGTACATGCCGTAGCCGGTCGCCAGCCGCTTCATCAGCTTGGCAATGCCGTCAGCGTCGCGCTGGTACAGCAGCAAATGATAATGATCAGGCAGCAGGCAAAAACCGATCAACTGAACGTAGTCGCTTAAATCATCATGGGTTTTGCGAAAAGGCTGGTACAGCGGGTCTTGCGGCGACAAGTAAGCTTTAAGGAAATTGATAAAAACTTGATAATCGCGATCGTCGCGGAAAATCTTTAAATTCGCCAGCGCCCGGTTGTAAACATGGTAAAACTGGTTAGGTTGATAATCTTTAACTACGTAGCGGCGCGGCATGCCTTAAGCATACGCCGACTTTTCCCCAGTCTCAACCTCCGGCTAGGTTATTCCCTTTAAGGTTGGGCTAGGATTTCACAGATTTGACGGAACCGCTGCGGCAGGGTTTCGGCCAGGAATTTGGCTTTGTCCGCGCCGGTCATTTGGCAAACTTCCTGCCAGATACCGCGGCCGGCCAAAAAGCCGCGGACCTTGGCCTGGGCGGCAGCGGTTAATTGGCCGGTGAAAACCTGGAAGGTCTCGCCAGCGGTCAGCAGAATCCACGGCCGACCGTCCAGTAAAGTCGTAATATGGTTGCAGGCTTCAACACTGCCAGGATAGCCCAATTTGTAAACGTCGGGTTGGATGCCGGCGGCCAAGAACTTTTCTAGCGCCGTCACCACCAGGTCGGTTTTGGCGGTTGGTTTGTCCCCATAAGCAACGATTTCCAAAAACAGCGGCAAGGCTTCGGCTTGGCAGTCAGCCACCACACGCTGAGCAGTTTCGAGCTGCTGCACCGAGCTGGGGTGGTTCGGATTAAAATACAGCAGTAATTTAGCACCGCCGGCCCCAAGCTGCTTAAGCTCGGCCGCCGTGCGTTCGATTTCGGTTAACCGCCCGCCGGATCGCTCGATGTAGCCAGTTTTTTCAATCGGCAATAGATACGGCCTCGCCAGCCTCAGGCCCTGAATAGCGGGCAGACCGTAATCGGTGTCGATCAAAAGACCGCTGAACTGGCTTTGCAAAGATTGAATAATCTCGGTTTTAAGTTGGATAGCATCGTGGTCACTGACTGATTCAGGATCGTCCGGATTCATCAGTTTCTTAAAACTTTCGCGGTGATCCAACGCCAGCATTAAAAATTGGCCGTCGGTTTGGAATTTTTTGAGATCGCTCATTTGGGTTTGCGTTTAATCACTTCCTTGGCCCGTTTGGCAATGTGGACGGCGGTTAAACCATAATGCTCAATTAATTCGGTTGGCGTGCCAGATTGGCCGAAACGGTCGTTAATGCCAACCCGGGAAAGCGGCACCGGGTGGCTTTCCCCAGCTAGTTCGGCAATGGCGCCGCCAAGACCGCCGTTTATTTGGCCCTCTTCCACCGTGACGCAAGCTTGAGTTTTTTTGAAGCTGGCCAGGATCGTCACCGTGTCCAACGGTTTGATAACGGCACAGTTGATAACCTCGGCGCTGATACCGTCATGGTGCAAGTGCTCGGCCGCCACCAGGGCCTGATAGACCATCGGTCCGCAGGCCACAATCGTGACATCGGTGCCGGCGCGGTAGACATAAGCCTTCCCCAGGTTAAAAGGCGTAGCGGCGGTGGTAACAATCGGGGTTTTTTCACGCGCCAGGCGAATATAGGCCGGGCCGGCGGAACCGGCCATAGCCACCGTCGCCCGTTCGGCTTCCAAGGCATCGGCCGGCACAATCACCCGCATGTGCGGCAATGACCGCATTAAGGTGACGTCCTCCAGCATTTGGTGGGTGGCGCCGTCAGGGCCCACCGATACCCCGGCATGGCTGCCGGCGATTTTAACATTGGCTTCGTTAATGCAAATGGTAGTGCGGATTTGTTCCCAGTTGCGGCCCGGACTAAAGGCAGCGTAGCTAGACACAAAGGGGATTTTGCCGGCCAAACTCATACCGGCCGCCACCGTTACCAAATTTTGCTCGGCCACGCCGACTTCCACAAAACGATCCGGAAATTCCTTGGCAAAGCCGTCCATTTTGGTGGATTCGGTCAAATCGGCGCACAAGGCCACCACCCGCTTGTCCATTTGCCCGGCCTTCACCAAGCCGCGGCCAAAACCGGCCCGAATCGGCTCCTGTTCGACGTCCTTGTCCAACACTTTGGGGTTTAGATGAAGTTCACTCATGTTCGCTCCGGATGCGGCCACCCAGGGTTCGCAGTTCCTTCAGCGCCACCTTGGCTTCGTCGGCCGTGGGCGGCTTGCCGTGCCAATGGAAGTCGTACTCCATAAAGTCCACGCCTTTGCCGGGGATGGTGTGGGCGATAATCACCGATGGCTGGTTTTCAATCGCCTTAGCCAGGTTAACGGCATTAATAATCTCATCAAAGTTGTGGCCGTTAATTTCCTGGACGTGCCAGTTAAAGGCCTGCCATTTGGCAGCTAGGTTTTCCAGCGGCATAACTTGCTCGGTCGGCCCGTCAATTTGGATGTTGTTGCGATCAACAATGGTAATCAAGTTGTTTAACTGGTTCTTGGCCGCGAACATCACCGCTTCCCAATAATTGCCCTCTTCAATTTCGCCGTCGCTGGTCAGCGCGTACACCCAACGGCGGGAATTATCCATCTTTAGCGCCATAGCCACACCGGCAGCCTGGGACAATCCTGATCCCAGCGGCCCGCTGGTGGTTTCCAACCCCGGCAGGCGCAAACGCTCGGGATGGCCCTGCAAACGGGAACCGAATTTGCGCAGAGTAGCCAATTCTTTAATCGGCAGGTAGCCGGCGTGCGCCATGGTGGCATAACGCACCGGGCAGATGTGACCGTTGGATAGGATCAAGACGTCGCGCTCGTCCCAATCGGGATTTTTAGGGTCGTGTTTTAGAATCTCGAAATACAAAGCCGTAAAAATATCGGCCATACCCAGCGGCCCAGCGCTGTGTCCGCTGCCCGCCTCTACCAGCATTTTAATAATGTCCTGGCGGATGGCATTGGCTTTGAGTTCCAGTTCTTTAGTGGTCACCGGCTGACTCCGGCCAACTGCTGGAAAGCGGCTTTGGGATCAGCATTTTCAACGATAAAACCGCCGCTAATTAAAACGTCGGCGCCGGCTTGGATTGCCAGCTTGGCAGTTTCCTGATTGACTCCCCCGTCGACGCTTATTTCCAATTCCGGCCGAATAGATTTGGCTTCCTTAATTTTTCCCAGACAGTCCGCCTGCATTTCCCCACCGTAAAAACCCAGATGCCCGGTGAAAATCAGCAGATGGTCAATGGCTGGCAATAAATTTTTGACGGATTCGACGGAAGTTTCGGGCAGAATCGCCAGGCCGGCTTTAATGCCGAAGTCGGTTAGCTCTTTGATGAGCGGTTCCAAGTCGGCATCGGCTTCGGCGTGGATTATAACTAAGTCCGGCTCCAAACTAATAACGGTTTCCAGTTGGTCTTGCGGCCGCTTCATCATCAAATGCAGGTCGGTTTTGGCATGGGCCGGCTTGTAAACTTGGGCTAGATTAATCGTCTGGCTAGGAGCAAACACGCCGTCAGTGATGTCGATATGCACGCGGTCGGCAAAACCGACGCGTTTTAACTTGGCCGTGTAATCAGCCGCGTCAGCCGCTAGGATAGCCGGAACAATCTCAACCATAGATATCTTCCAATTCATCGAGACGGCGGCGGTGACGGGCATTGGGTCCCTCGGCGTTAAACGGCTCGGCCAGCCAGGCATCCACGATTGCCAGGGCCGTTTCAGTATTAATCATGCGCGCCGGCAGACTCAAAACGTTGCTGTCATTATCCTGCCTGGTTTCCTTGGCACCGGCCACGTCCCAAATTACCGAAGCGCGAATCCCCCGCACCCGGTTGGCGGCAATTGCCATCCCTTGCCCCGACCCGCAGACCATAATTCCCCGGTCGTCGGCTTCGCTGCCAATCACTTTAGCAGCCACAGCGTAAGCATACTGCGGGTAGTCGTCTTCGGCATTTAAAGTTTTGGCCCCCAGGTCCTCTGCCTCGTAGCCGTTGTGGAACAAGTGCTCACGGATCATATTCTTTAACTCGTAGCCGGCGTGGTCGGCGCCGAGGAAAACTTTCATTGGACGGTTTTGCCCACCAAAATCGCTTGTTCCACCAGCCGGTTGGAATAACCCCACTCGTTGTCATACCAAGCCACCACTTTGACTAAATTACCGCCCACCACGTCTGTCAGGTTAAGGTCAACGATGGCCGAATGGCTATCGCCGATAAAATCGCTGCTCACTAACTCTTCGTTGGTCACAGCCAAAATGCCTTTGTACAAAGGATTAGCGACCGCTTCGGTAAGTTTAGCGTTGATTTCTTCCTTGGTGGTATTCTTTTTGGTCACAAAGGTAAAGTCGCTTAAAGACACCACCGGCGTTGGCACGCGGATTGAAAGACCGGTAAACACCCCCGCCAGCTCGGGCAAGGCCTTGGCGGCCGCAATGGTGGCGCCGGTCGTGGTAGGCACAATGTTTTCGGCGGCGTTGCGGCCCTCTCGCAAATCCTTGGCCGGCGCGTCTTGCAGGGCCTGGCTAGCGGTGTAGCTGTGGACGGTAGTCATCATGGCCTTGTCGATGCCAAAGTTAGCGGCAATCACGGCTGCCACCGGCGTAATGCAGTTGGTGGTGCAGGAGGCGTTGGACACGATCGGATTATCCGAGGAGATTTTATCGGCGTTCACGCCAATCACGTAAGTCGGCGCACCATCGTCTTTGACTGGTGCTGAAATTATGACTCGTTTAGCACCGGCGGTTAAATGCTGCTTGGCGTCTTCAGACTTGGTAAAGCGGCCCGTACATTCCAGTACCACGTCGATGCCCAGTTGACCCCAAGGCAATTTGGCCGGCTCTTTTTCGGCCGTGACGCGGATAGGTTTACCGGCCACGATGATGTTTTGCTCGTCAAAGCTGACCTCTTGGTGATAAGTCCCGTAGTTACTGTCGTGCTTTAACAAATAGGCCAGAGTTTTGGTATCGGCCAGGTCGTTAATGGCGACAATGTCGAGTTCGGTGTGGGTTTGAGCGATTTTAAAAGCGTTGCGGCCGATCCGCCCAAAGCCGTTTATTGCAACTTTAATAGCCAACTTTTAGATGCCCTCCGGCCCAATTGTATAACCTTAAGCGATTTGGGTAAAGTTACAGCCCGGACGGGAAGCTGTAGGTGGACGGGATGGGATTGGGCAATTGAGCGTCGGTGCCGTAAGTGATAACGATTTCCTGGTGGGCTGCCAGCTTGATCTCGGCCGGATTGCCATCAACTAGTTGGCCGTTGACGTAGACGCGTAACTTGTTGGTATCGTCGGCCTTGAAGTCGCCCAGGTTAGCGGCATCAAGTTTGACGTTCCAAATCGTAAAAAATTGACCAAGGAAAAAGTCTGTCACCGTTGGCGACTCAACATGCATGATGCCAGTAGTATCGTGAGTGTGGATGGGGGAAATGTAGGATTCATCGGTAGGAATGCCGATGTGCGAAGGCACTTCTACCTGCTTGCCGTTAACGTAAACGTCCAGATGCTGGTGGATGTGCAGGGTCGTGCCCTCTGCCGCCAAGGCCGGCAGGTTAATACTTTGTAAGCGAGCCTTGAGTGCCGCCGGATCGTTGCTGGCAGCCCAAGGCGTAAAGGCGTTGCTAGGGGAGTTTTTATCGGACGGTTTGTTGGTCAGCAGAAACAAGCCGATCAGTAACCCTACGCAGGCCAGCAAAATGGCCGGAAATGTTAGTTGTTTAATACTCATGCCAGTAACCCCACGATTAATAATGCCACGATGTTGAGAATTTTGATCATGGGGTTAATGGCCGGGCCGGCGGTGTCTTTATAGGGGTCGCCGACAGTGTCACCGGTGACGGCGGCGGCGTGGGCCGGCGAGCCTTTGCCGCCAAACTTGCCGGATTCAATGTATTTTTTGGCGTTGTCCCAGGCCGCCCCGCCGGTGGTCATGGAAATGGCCACGAACAAGCCGGCCACGATACTTCCCACCAAGGCGCCACCCACCAATTTGGCCGCTACGCCCGGACCCACCAGATTGCCGGCGACCAGCAGCACCAACGGCGTGGCCACCGGAATCAAGGCCGGACCCACCATGGCGCGGATGGCGGCTTTGGTGACAATGTCCACGGCTTTACCGTATTCGGGCTTGCCGGTGCCTTCCATGATGCCTTTGATTTCGCGGAACTGCCGGCGGACTTCGTCCACAATCGCGCTGCCGGCTTTGCCCACGGCTTCCATGGCCAGGGCGCCGAAGTAATACGGCAGCAAGGCGCCGATGAGCAGGCCAATTAGTACATACGGATCGGATAACGCGAACACCACCGTGCGACCGGCGGCACCGAGTTCCTGGGTAAAGGCGCTAAACAGCACCACGGCCGCTAGCCCGGCCGAGGCGATGGCGTAACCTTTGGTGACGGCTTTGGTGGTGTTGCCAACGGCATCGAGTTGATCGGTGACGTGGCGGACTTTGTCGGGCAAACCGCTCATTTCGGCAATGCCGCCGGCGTTATCGGCGATGGCGCCAAAGCTGTCGATGGCTACCACAATGCCGGCCATACTTAGCATGCCCACCCCGGCGATGGCGATACCGTAAATACCGGCCAGCTGGAACGCGCCCAAGATGCTGGCGACAATGGCGATGATCGGCCAGGCGGTTGATTTCATCGACACGGCCAGCCCAGTAATAATATTAGTGCCATGGCCGGTGGTGGACGCCCAGGCGATGTCGCGCACCGGTTTAAACGCGGTCGAGGTGTAATATTCGGTGATTAACATCATGGCCACGGTCAGCCCGATGCCGATCAGCGCCGCGCCGTAGAGCGCGCCGAAGCTAAAGCGGCCATTGGCGGCCATTAATTGGCTAGTAACTAAGTAAAACAATCCAGCCGTGACCACGGCGCTGACACCCAAACCCTTGTACATAGCCGCCATAATTTTGCCGCTGCGGCCAACTTTTACGAACGCCGTGCCGACCAGCGAGCCGACAATCCCGGCCGCGCCCAGCACCAACGGATAAATCACGGCATTACCAAACCCTGGCAGGGCCAACAGCCCCAGCAATATGGCGGCCACGAGGCTGATGGCGTAGGTTTCAAAAAGATCGGCGGCCATGCCGGCCACGTCGCCCACGTTGTCCCCCACGTTATCGGCGATGGTGGCGGGGTTGCGGGGGTCGTCTTCGGGGATGCCGGCTTCGACTTTGCCCACCAGGTCCGCGCCGACGTCGGCACCCTTCGTAAAAATACCGCCGCCCAAGCGGGCAAAGACGCTAATTAAACTGGCGCCAAATCCCAAACCCACCAAGGCCTTGGCATTGCCGAACCAGCCCCAGAATCCTGCGACTGCGGCCAGGCCCAGACCACCTACCAGAAGACCAGTAACGGTGGCGGCTTTAAAAGCAATTTTGAGCGCTGGGTTCACCCCGTGTTTGGCGGCTTCGGCCGTGCGCACATTGGCGCGAACGGCCACGTACATGCCGATGTAACCGCACAGGGCGCTAAAGACCGCGCCGATGATGAATCCGATGGAAGCCACGCGGCCCAAAGTCATCCACAAGACGACGGCCAACACTAAAGCAATCTCCCCCACCACTCGGTACTGGCGGTTGAGAAACGCCGACGCGCCTTCCTGAATGGCGGCACTAATTTCCTGCATCTTGGCATTACCGTCGGGTTTGGCAACGACAATTTGCAAACTATAAATGGCGTAGAGGACGGCTACAGCAGCCGCGCCCAACGCCCACAAAATTGGTCCGTGAAACATAAGCTACAATTTATCAGGTTCGGCGGCCAGGTTCAACCCTCTTCTTTTAAGTATTCCCGAATCATCAGGGCGGCGGTGACGCCTTCGCCGACGGCGCTGGCGATTTGCAGGGTGGAACCGGAGCGCACGTCGCCAGCCGCGTAGACGCCGGGCAGGTTGGTTTGAAAAGTCTTGTCGGTTTTAATAAACCCGGCTTCGTCCAGCTCCACTATCCCCTTCAGCCACTGCGTATTGGGAATTAAGCCGATAAATACGAAAATACCGTCGGCCTCGTAGCTGGCCAAGTTGCCGGTTTTGGCACTGGTGCCTTCCACCGTCATCCGCCCGCTGGCGTCCTTAGAAATCTCGGTAGCTGTAAAGCCGGAATGAATTTCGATTTTGGGCATGGATTTAATTTTGTCGATTAAAATTTGCGAACCTTTGAGTTCCTCGCCGCGCACCAAGATCGTCAGCTTGGATGCAAATTTGGTCAAAAACACGCTTTCTTGCATGGCCGAGTTGCCGCCACCGATGACGATTAGTTCTTTGTCTTTATAGAATGGCCCGTCGCAGGTGGCGCAATAATGCACGCCTTTGCTGGTCAACTCTTTCTCCCCCGGCACGTTCAGTTTGCGGTAGTCGGTGCCGGTGGCAATCAGCACTGATTTAGCCAAGTGTTCGCCGTCGGCGGCAGTTAGCTTCTTATACTTACCGCCTGTGGCAATCCCCTTAACTTCACTGCCCAGCTGAAAGTTGGCGCCAAAGCGGCGGGCTTGCTTTTCAAAGTCTTCGCTTAATTTAAGTCCGCCGACGCCGTCGGGAAAACCAGGGTAGTTGTCGATTAAATCAGTAATGGAGGCTTGGCCGCCCACCGGGCCTTTTTCGAACAAGGTGGTCTTAAAGCCCTCGCGGGTGGTGTAAATGGCCGCTGCCATACCGGTGGGGCCGGCGCCGATAATGGCCAGGTCGCTGTAGTCGGTCATGGGCGCGGTTTGGACGCCCAGTTTGGCAGCCAGCTGGTCGGCGGTTGGTTCGGCCAGATGTGAACCGTCGGCAAAGACTAGGGTGGGAATGAGATTTTTGCCGTCGTTCAAACGCTTAACTTCAGCCGCGCCCTCGGCCGACTTTTCAATGTCAATCCAATCGTAAGCCACGTTGTGTTCGCCCAACCAACGCTTGGCATCCTGGCAATCCAAACACCAAGTGGCGCCGTAGAATTTAAGCGGCGCCGAGGCGGCCAATTTAAACTCCCAGGGCGGCGCTTAAAGCCGGCTGGTCAAAGCCTAAAATTTTAGCTACCGAGCCATCATCTTTGGTAATAACCGTAAAAGGGACCGCCATTTGGCCGCTTTGGGCAATCATTTCCTGGGCGGCGGCCGGATCGCTGTCAACCATCACCACCTCGTATTTAAGGCCCTTTTGGTCCAGCCAGGCCTTTTCGGCCCGGCAGTAAGCGCAGGTAACAGTGCTGTAAATTTTAATCTTTGGCATATTGTCCTTTGAATTCATCATAGCACAGCGCGCAATAAGCCCGAGCGTTAAATCATTGGCCAAAAAATCAGCCGAGTTGAACTTTAGTTTTGGGCGGGCGTCCAATGCTTGGCCTAGCTCAACGAGTTAAGTTGAACGTAAACAATATTAAGTCATGAGGGATGCATGCTAAAGCAGACAAAAACCAGCAAGGGCAAAATGAGCCGCGAGGATGCCGGCCGGCTGGGTGGTGAAGCCACCCTGGAAAAATACGGCCCGGAGTTCTTCGAGGACATCGGCCGTGAGGGCGGTGAAGCCGTTAGCCAAGACCGTGAACACATGCGCCGAATCGGCCGCAAGGGCGGCCAGTCGAAGGGGCCAACCAGCCAAACCTAGCAGGTGATAGCGTCGGTAACGGTCTTCGGTACGTTATAAACGTCAAACATGTAGTGCTGCTCGGTAAAACCGGCGTGGCCATTGGGGAAGACATTCATCGAAAAATGATCGTATTTGGCGTTGGAAAGGGAGATGCCGAGGTCGTCCATGTTCATATCCATGGGGGTACCGGTCAAAGTGTTGTGCATGACCTTGCTGTCACCGATCATGAATTCCAGGCCGATGACTTGGCCCTTGTAAACGTTGTAAACTGGCCCAGCCGGAATGTCTTTGGCCAGGGCATATTGGGCTCCGCGCCCGGGTACACATTGAGCCACCAGGGTGGCGCCTTGAGGCAAAGTTAGAGCCGTGTCGGTGGCAGTAGACACGGGCTTGGCCTGCCTTTTGCCATAAGTGTAGCCGCCAAAGCCGGTGGCAGTCGCAACTATAATGCCGATTATCAGGGAAACGATTATGCCGGTTTTGCCTTTTGGCGAGCCGGCTGCGATTGGACCGGTCGATGAAGACTGTTCTAGGTTTGGTGTCATATTGCTATTAAGGATAAACATAACCGTGATCGATGTCAAGCGCGTTGTCACCCCCGCGCCTATAGGGTAGGATAGTAACATGCTTAAGCTTAGTATTGGGCGGCGAATTTTGCTGTTGTTTTTGGCAACCGCTTTATTGCCGCTCCTGGGCATTAACGTTTACTGGCTGGCCTCCGAGCAAAATGCCCTGCGCAAGAGTGCCGCCGGCCAACTGGACCTGCTGGCCACGGCTGCCGCCCATCAGACCGATCAATATCTAACCGACTTGGTTAACTCGCTGATTATTCACTCCCAAACCGCTAGTGTCCAGCAGTTTGATCTGGCTTATGCCCAACAAGAGCTGGATGCCCTGATGAAACAAAACGGCAACTTGTTGAGGGTGTCTTTGGTAGACGCCAAAGGTAACGAAAAAATTGCCTTTAACAAAGATGGCCCAATCAAAGCGCTGACCAATGTCAGCCAAACCGATGCCTTCCGCCTGGTCAATTTTTTATCCGGCAGTGAGTACCTGGGGCCGGTAGTTTTTGACGCTAGCAATACACCGCGCATGCAAGTAGCCGTGCCCCTGGTAACTTTTTCCGAGAGCCAGTACGTGAGCAACCTTTCTACCGCCGAGTCGGGCTTAATCCGCGCTGCCGGTGACATCAAGGGCGCTTTGATTGTCGACGTTGATTTGCGTAATCTGTGGCAAACAGTACTGTCGACTAAGCTCGGCCGGGATGGGTATGCCTACGCTGTCGATGACAAGGGCAATTTGATTGCCTACCCCAACAGCGATTACATTATCAAGCATCCGCAGCTGGCGCAGGTCGCCGAGGTGCATCGATTTTTGACGGCCGGCGAACATGCCGGCTCACCCGAGCAGACTACTTCGGAAACAGGTGCCGCCGTTTTGAGCAGCTATCACATCGTCAGTAAAACTAACTGGGCTATCGTAGCCGAAGAACCAATCAGCAGCATTTATGCTGACGCCAATCGAGTCATTATTTTAGCGATTATCATCTTCCTGGTCGCAGCGATCATCGCGGTCACCTTGGCGTTGGTATTCAGCCGCCAAATCACCAAGCCGATTGGCCAGCTAGCCGCCGGAGCCGCTCAACTCGGCCAAGGCAACCTAAACAGCTCCATCACCCTTCAGCGCGACGATGAGTTTGGATTACTAGCCGCTACCTTTAACAGTATGGCTGTCAACTTGCGGCGGCTGTTTGCCAATTTGCAAGCCGAAAGCACCAAACTCAATGCCGTTCTAAACAACATTGTCGAAGGTGTTTTGGCGCTTGATGACCGGGGCAACATCGTCGTCGCCAACTCGGCCGCTTCCCAATTAAACAACCGACGACCCCTAGCCCTTGTGGGCCAACCTTTCAGTACGGCCTTTGCTTGGCGAAGGGACGATCAGCCCTTGGTGATTGGGCTGGACTTTACCGGTCCCACCAAGCTGTTTAGCGGTTTAACTTTCATGGCGGCAGACGGCCAGAAACACTATATTGACCTATTGGCGATTAAAATCATCGGTGACCCCAGTGGCATCGGAACCATCATTGCAATCTATGATGAGACCAAAAAACGCGAGTTGGAGCTCATGAAAATTGATTTTGTTTCCTTGGCGGCGCACGAATTGCGAACGCCGTTAACCGCCATCCGCGGCTACTTTGAGCTGATTAAAAAAGACCGCCAATCGAAGCTGACGGCTACAACCAAGCAATACCTGGAGCAAGCCGGTTCGAGCGCCAACGAGCTATCAGGGTTAATTAATAACTTACTCAACGTATCACGGATCGAACGCGGCGCCCTAACCATGGCAGTTGAAAAAATTAATTGGACCGAAGTGGTGATAGATACCGTTAAAAACTTCCAACCGGTGGCGAAAGACAAAAAGCTGGCCCTGACCTATGCCGGCCCAACTGGGGATTTGCCAGTCTTGGCCGATAAACTGTCGATGCGGGAAGTTTTAAATAACCTCATTGCCAATGCCATCCACTATTCCAGTCAGGGTCAAATCACGGTCACGATTCAGGTTAAGCCGGACCAAATCATCACCAGCGTCAAAGACACCGGCGTCGGCATACCGGCCGAGGCTCTGCCGCACCTATTCACCAAGTTTTATCGCGTTCACAGCGGAATGGAAAGCGGCAGCGGCGGCACCGGGCTGGGGCTGTACATTGCTAAATCGATTGTGGAAATGCATTCTGGTAAAATATGGGTGGAATCGCAAACAGGGTCCGGGTCAACCTTCAGCTTCTCACTGCCGCCGTTTGACGAGGTACTCTACCAACAACTGCTCAGCCAGCAACCAAAATTACTAGGGAGGACCAATGACCGCATTAAAAAAAATTCTGCTAATTGAAGACGATCAGAAAATATTGCAAATTTACACCGCCGTCTTGACCGATGCCGGTTACACCGTTGAAGCCGCCACGGACAGCACCCAGGCTTTGGCTAAAACTAAAAGCTTTAAGCCCGATCTGATTTTTCTTGATATCATGATTCCCGGCCAATCTGGCTTAGAAGTCCTGGGGCTGTTGCGCAGTGAGCCCAGTTACGGCAGCATGGAAACGCCGATCGTGATACTGACTAACTTGGGCGAGCGCGATACTGTTAAGCTGGCCGAGGATCGCACCGCCAACGGTTACCTGGTTAAGGCCAACATCACCAACGAAGATTTGATCGCCACCGTAAAATCGTTTGAAAACCGCCAGTCCAAATCCCCATAGAGCCCGATTGAACCTCAAGCTAAAAATCTGTAGAATACTTCCGTTAATGGGGTGTGGCCAAGCGGTAAGGCGACTGATTCTGGATCAGTAGATCGTAGGTTCGAATCCTACCACCCCAGCCAAGCAAATTCCGGACGCAGTCGGGGGTTTGCTTGGCTGATGGAACGGAGGATGAGAACCGTAGCCCGAAGGGCAGGTTCGATTACGAGGAGCACGCGCAGGTGCTTGCACCGAGCATGCGACGAAGGATACAGGATGTAATCCTACCACCCCAGCCATTTCGGAAAACTATTCCGATAACTTAAGTCAAAACACTTATGGTATAATACAGTTCGATGCAAGAACTTTGGTTATCAATCCATATTATCGGTGTAGCAATCGGCACGGGCAGTGTTACAACGGCCTATGCCCGAGAGCTTTATTTCAAGAAACATCCCGACCTCGCCACAAGCGCGGCTCGTTGCCGGTCATCACTCCCCTGCTGAATTTAGCCTTTACCCTGGTCATTATTTCCGGCTTCGCCCTGTACCGGATGGATGCAACCAATCTAAACCACAATCATGTCTTCCAAACCAAGATCGCCCTGCTCTTGCTGCTACTCATCAACCACGTCCTACATAACACCCACGTCCGGCCGCGGCATCCTGGGGCCAAGGTGATTTCCTTTATTTCGAATT
This sequence comes from uncultured Candidatus Saccharimonadales bacterium, assembly GCA_964535275.1. Taxonomy (GTDB): domain Bacteria; phylum Patescibacteriota; class Saccharimonadia; order UBA4664; family CAZHSX01; genus CAZHSX01. The sequence goes on along the minus strand of CAZHSX010000004.1, from coordinate 13,498 downwards.
ACTTTTCACTACTAGGCTGGTACGCCCTTATTGTGATTGCGAGTTTCCTGCGTTAGCGACCATCCAAGCCATCAGTAGCCACAACGCCACGAACGAACCGTAAAATAGTGGGCTGGTCCATTTTAGTAGAGCCGTGCTGCCAGTAACGCCGGCGTAAATCAAGCTGATGGGGCCAAGAAAGGTTAGTGTAAACCAGAAGCCCAGCCAGCGCTTGGCGCCCTCACCAGTACCCGCCACTCTCATCAGCAACCCAAACAGAATAGCGCCGAAAGCAAACAGCAAAGTATGGCTATGGCCCGAAACTACCAGGGATTGGATCTTGGGCTTGGCTCCGATCAAATAAAAACCTATCCCGCTAACTACCGCCAGCACGAAGGCCGCGACGCCGAATAAATACTTTTCCGCAGAGCTGATTTGGTTTTGCATAGACCCTCCCTAGATCTTTGGTTATTTCTACCATAAAGGTTACGCTTAGATTAACAAGTTGGCAAATAGCCAGTTTGGCTATTTGGAGCCGGTAAACTGAGATAAAAACGTAAGCAATTTAGCTATGCGTTCAAGTAAATCATTTTGGAATCTACGCACTAATCGGGATTCGGGCAAACGGAGTCTTTGGCAAAGACTGCGCCCTAGCAGCAACCGCTAACTTCCAGACGTCTATGCTATAGTGGGCGCATGCAAAAAATCCCCGTCTGGTTGGTGCTAATTGGTGTAGTAACCCTAGTGTTAGGAACAATTTACGCGACCATCCAGCAAGATCTGCGCCAATCGGCCAACGATCCCCAAATCCAACTGGCCGAAGACACAGCCAGAATGTTGGACGCCGGTCGAGATCCCTCGACCCTTGCTGCTCCGCCGGTCGAGATTAATCAAGACCTGCAGCCATTCATAATGATTTTTGATCAGACCGGCAAAACCTTGGTTTCGAACGCCATTTTGGGTGACCATTCACCGCTATTGCCGGACGGATTACTAGCTTACGTTAAAGCCCACGGCGAACACCGTTTAACCTGGCAACCCCGCCCGGATACCCGGATTGCGGCCGTGATTGTGACCTACAAAGACGGGTTTGTACTGGCCGGTCGTAACCTGCGCGAAGTCGAAGCCCGCGAAACCCGCACCATGCAAATCGTCGCCATTGCCTGGGCATTATCATTACTCGGCATCTTGCTGTGGGCGGCGCCGGAAATCCGCCGAGCCAATGTCAAATAGCACCCAGCTTAAACAATTTTTTGATGGCAGCTTAAAGCTCAAGGGTTTAGACGGCGGGCTGGAAATTATCGGCGGTTTGCTGCTGGCAGTTGTCAAACCGGCTACGGTTAACCGGCTGATAGTTGTTCTGACTCAACACGAATTGTCGCAAGACCCGCGGGATTTCTTTGCCAACCACATTCTAAAAGCCACCTCGCACCTGGCTTCGACAAAGTTTTTCGACGTGCTTTACTTGTTAAGCCACGGGTTGGTCAAAGTGATTTTGGTGGTAGCCCTTTTGCGCGGCCGGCGCTGGGCTTACCCTTGGATGTTAGCATTCTTGGGCGGCTACATTGTCTACCAAATTTATCGGATTGGCCTAGACCATTCGATTGGCCTAACCTTGCTGACGGTTTTTGACGCCTTAGTGTTTTGGCTGACCTGGCACGAGTGGCGACGCCTTACGCCCGCCAGCGCTTGACCACCCGGGCTACTATTTGATCGCGGCTAATCGGGCCAAAATGGCGGCTGTCGGTGCTGGCCACAGTGTTGTCGCCTGCCACCCACACCGCGCCACCATGAATATTCGTAATGCGCTTAATCAGCCATTCCAGCTCAAGCTCCCGTATCACCACCACCTGCCCCACTCGCGGTTGGAACCAGCGCCAGCCCAGTATTAAATCACCCGGCAGCAGTTCCGGTTCCATGCTGCCGCCTTTAACGCGGTATAATCCCAGCGGCCACAATTTCATTGGCGAGTTTGAGCAAAAATATCGGCAATTTCGTCGATCAAAGCCCGTAGTTTTTTGCCGTCCCCGGGGTCAACCGACTTTTTCACTTCCCCCGCCAGTTTTGTCGCCCGCCAAAACAAATCGTGCAGTTGCGGAAATTTGGCTAAATGCTCGGGTTTAAAGTAGTCTGTCCACAACACCCACAGATGGTGCTTCACCAGCTCGGCTCGCTGTTCTTTGATAAAAACAGCCCGCTGGCGAAAGCTGGGGTCGTCATTTTCTTGGTACTTGGTTTGAATTGCCATTACCGACAAGGCCTCAATCCGGGCTTGGGCCGGATCATAAACTCCACAAGGCAAATCGCAATGGGCAGACACGGTGCGGGCAGGCAGATATTTAATTAGGAGGCGGCGAATCGACATTTAATCTCCTGGTTAACGGCTGATATGCTAGCGTCTTAAAGCACTAGCGTTATCATTACGCTAACGCTTACAATGACAATATGCAAACGGTGATGGTGGACAGTATCCGGTTGCCGCGGCCGGTGGAGCCGGCAACCCCGATTGTTAAGACGATGGCGCCCAAACTCAATAGTGCGGCGCGGCCAGGCATTGCGGTAATAACGGGTGCTTTGGTTTTGAGTTTGGTTATCCTGACAGATGCGACTGGCCTGAGTTTAACCATCACCCAGGTTCCGACCCAAGCTCAGGCCGCCATTCCGGCGCCTCAACCACCGCCTCCGCCCCAGCCACAACCAGCAGTTGCCCCGGCCGCCGTAGCCCAGCCAGACCCTGGCGGATTACAAAAACTACTAGACGCCTTCGCGGCCGCGCAGCCAGCCACGTTTGGCATCGTGGTCAAAGATTTAAAAACCGGAGCTGAAGCCAGCCGCAATGCTAGCCAAAGTTTTAAGGCTGCCAGCTTGTACAAGTTGTTTGTGGCCCGAGCCATTTATAGCCGCATTGAACATGGCAGTTTGAAGTTAACTGACTCGGCCGGCGGCGGCACCGGACGCACGATTGCTGGGTGCCTGCAGGTTATGATTAATGTTTCCGATAACGCTTGCGGCTGGGCCTTGGGCAACATTATCGGCTGGGGGCGCGAAAACGACCCCTTGCACCAACTTGGCTACACCGGCACCAGCCTTAGCGGCGCGTACCCGCTGACCACCGCCCGCGACGTTGCCACGCTGTTGGAACGTGAATACACAGGCACCCTGCTAGCGCCGCCCGACGGCCAGCAATTTTTGGCTTTGCTGAAAGATCAACGCGTTAATAACCGCCTGCCAGTCGGATTGCCGCCTGGCACAGTCATCGCTCACAAAACCGGCGACCTGGAGGGCGTTGTGCATGATGCTGGCATTGTTTACGCGCCCAAAACTGATTATTTAATCACGGTTTTAAGCGGGCCTTGGCCCAACTCGGCCGCCGCCCCAGCTGCCTTCGCCGACCTGTCGGCCAGACTATACGACTATTTTAAACAATAAAAGCAAAGGGCGTCTCGGTTTCCCGAGACGCCCTGATACAGCGCCTTAGCAATCTTGCAGTTCTTTGCGCTGGGCCAGAATTTGGCCAGTCGGAGAGGTGAGCTCCTTCCAGCGCGGATCACCCTTGCCACGCGGGCTGGCCGCACCGATGCAGTGGCAATTGCGAAAACCCAGCTCGGCGATGCCGAAGTGGCGTTCCAGAGCGCCCCGCATCGAAGTACTGGCAAAAGCCCGGAGCAGCTGATTGCGATGGCTGTCCTCCATGTGAGGCGGGTCTTCGATCGCCACGTCGTCATCCGTCAGGCCTTTGGCCAGACGCTCAACGGCATCGTAGGCGTAAGGCAGCGAGCGCTTGATGATCGCCACGAATTCGTCGTCGCTCAACTCGCCTAATCGAGCGAGACGTAAGTCTTGCTCCGTAACTGTCAAGCTCATAACGACCCCCTTGTCGCCATTGCTAGCCATTGTGGCTAGCCCTTAAACTCCACCGAGCCTAAGGGCTAATCGCAAATTAACGGGCGGCTAACTCCGGTTGCAACCTAAATTCAGGGTCAACCTGATTGGTTAGGTCTTCACCGGCGCTGGCATTGGCCCAACCGACAGCGTTTTTCAAATGGAACTCAACTGTTTGCCGGTAAAACTTATCCCAGTCTTTTTGACCGGCGTCCACAGTCGCCAACATGGTTTTGAGCGCATTCAGGTTCTTGCCTTCGAGTTGCTCTAATGGTAGATGTTTACCCTTTTCCATAGCACGAACGTAATCCGACCGGGCCACCCACGTCAGCAGGTCGTCGCCCACGTGATCGCGCAAAAATTCCACGTCATCCCCATCTTCTACCTTGTTGCCGATCACTTTGATGGTGACACCGTAATCTTTGGCATACTGCTGGTACTGCTTGTAAACGCTTAGACCTTTGAGAGTCGGTTCGACAATCAAAAAGGTAATGTCAAACTTGGTAAACATACCGGAGGCAAAACTGTCGGCGCCGGCCGTCATGTCTACGACCACGTACTCACCAGCGACATCGATCAGGTGGTTTAGCAGCAGCTCTACTGCCCCGACCTTGGAGTGATAACATTTCAGTCCCAAGTCGTCTTCACTAAAAGGGCCAGTCGCCATTAATCTAACTCCATCGATTTCCCGTTCAAAGTAATCATAAATGGGATTTGACTCGGTAGGCGTGATCAAACGTGAGCCACGCCCGGGAGGGGTAGTTTTAGCCATGACGGCATTGGAATGGATGCGGGGGTTGTCGCCACGCAAATATTCTTTGATGCGATCAATTTCTAACCCCAGCGGTGGTAGTTTAGCCGCCGCATTGTGATCCATTCCCAAAGCCGCGCCGAGGTGTTGATTAATGTCGGCGTCGATAGCTAGGATTGGCAAGTTTTGACTGGCGATGTAACGGCTAAGCAGCGATGAGATGGTAGTTTTACCGCTGCCGCCCTTTCCTACAAATGCAATTTTCATTGGCACGAAGTGTAGCTGAAAACCCTCGTTATTGCAAGTTTTTCGCAGTTATGGTAAGTTTTGCAAAATGTTTGACCAGTTTAAACAGCGCCTTAAAGACCACGGTTTCAGCCTGACTCGTCCCCGGCTGGCGGTGTTTAATTACCTGCAAGCCCGCGATGCCTCAACGATTGCGGCCATTATTGCCGGCCACCCCGAGTTTGACCAAGCCAGTATTTATCGAGCTTTGTCATTGTTCCGCCGCCTGGGAATTATCGAAGATATCATTAGCGGCGGACATAAACTAGTAGAGCTGGTCGACGAATTTGACCGCCATCATCACCATGTGATTTGCCTGCGTTGTGGCAGGTCAGTCACTATAAACGATTTGGCAATTGAAAAGCGCTTAGACCAACTGGCTCAAGCAGCCGGATTTGAATCGGTCAGTCACCAAGTTGGTATCAACGGCATTTGCGGCGATTGCGCCCAGTTGGTTAGTCACGGTTAAGCTCGCGTTTGAGCGCGAACCGATGCACGAACACGCGGGCGTAAGGCGTCAGCCCCCGGATCAGTCCGGCGCGGAAACGGTCGCCGGCGGTAATGGTAGCCGGACGGCGTAAAAATTTAATCCGCCCGACTTTGGCCAGACGAAAACCTAGCTCGATGTCCTCCAGGTCACGGACCTTCGGATCGAAACCGCCGGATTGGCGATAAGCCTGGACTTTGACGGCAAAGTTAGAGCCGGTCAGCCAATAATGGCCAAAAATTAGGCGGTAAACGCGCATGGCGTTGGGTTGAAACCAGTTAAAACCCCAGTTGGTCAGCGGTCGGCAATCGGTGATTTTACAGGTGCCGGTGACAGCTGCGGCCGGCGAACGGGCCAAAGTTTGGGACAAAATCGCGACCCAATCGGGGGGCACGACCGTGTCGGCATCGGTCGATAGGATGATGTCGCCGCGGGCAGCCTGGAAGCCCATGGCGCGGGCGGCACCCCGGCCAAGCTGGGGCTGGGATAGGATCTTCAAACCCAGGCGCTTAGCAAACCGGCTGGCTAGTTCGGCCGTAGCATCGGTAGAGCCGTTATCCACCACGATAACTTCAAAGTCCGGCGCCCCCACCTGACATGTCAATGACTCCAGGCAGACACCGATATGGTCGGCTTCGTTGCGGGCCGGGATAACCACCGAAATCATAGCTTTACTTTAACAAGTCCGGCCGCTGACGCCGGGTTTTAGCTTTGGCTTGCTCGGTCCGCCAGTTTTTAATCTCGGCGTGGTTGCCGGATTTCAACACCTCGGGCACCGGCATCCCCCGCCACTCTTCCGGCCGGGTGTAATGCGGGTACTCCAGTAGACCTTCGCTAAATGATTCATCCTGGGCTGACCTTTCGCCGCCCAGCACGCCGGGGATTAAACGCGCTACGCTGTCGACCACCACCATGGCCGGCAATTCGCCGCCGGTCAGCACATAATCGCCGATCGAAATTTGGTAATCGGCCAAGGTTAAAATCCGCTCGTCAAAACCTTCATAGTGACCGGCTACCAGGATCAGGTGCTTTTGGGTTGCTAGTTTGGCCGCCAAGGCCTGATCGTACTTTTGTCCGGCGGGAGTCAGAATAATGACTTTGGCCCCGGGACTATTTTTCTTAATTTCTTCGACGGCCGCAAACACCGGCTCGCAGCGCAGCACCATACCGTCGCCGCCGCCGTAGGGTGTGTCATCAACCGTCCGGCGCGGGCCAACTCCCCATTGACGCAGGTCATGCAGCTTAATTTCAACCAAACCCAAATCCTGAGCCTTTTTGAGCATACTCATGGCAAACGGCCCCTGGAACATATCCGGGAATAATGTAATGATGTCGATCTTCAATTTAGATGTCGAGGTCGGCTAGTTCTTCGAGCTCTTTTTTGGTTTGAGCCGCCACACTAGGCTCAGCGCCCGGGGCTTCGATGGTATCAGCCGGGTTCTCGGCCGGGGCAGCTGTATCATCGGACGTATCACTGGCAGCCGGGTTAGCCTGACCGTGGGTGGAGCCTTCGGGTTCAACAATTTTTAGATTAACGCGGGCGTCGTTTTTGGCGCCCAAGACGCGCAGTAAAGTGCGGATGCTTTTGGCGGTAGCCCCGGCTTTGCCGATAACTTTACCCATGTCGGCTGGGTCAACTTTGAGCTCAAGCAGCACACCCATCTCATCAACTTTGCGGGTCACTTCTACTGCTTCCGGCTCGGACACCAGGGCCTTAACTACGTATTCAACGAACTCTTGATCTAATTCTGCCATGTCTTCCTCGCTTGTTTTTAAAGAGTCTTCGCCCTAATCATACAGCCAACTTGGGCGGACTGACAAATTAAGCGGTCGGGGTTTCGGTGTCAGGTGTATCAGCCGCGATTTCGGCTGCCGCCGCCTCGGTTTTGGCAGCTTTGGTGACTTCAGCAGCATCGGCGGCTGCCGTTTCGGTCACATTGGGGTCGGTGGCATTGGCAGCTACGGCTTCGGCGTTCTCGGCCGCGGCTTCGGCGCCGGTGGCTTCGGTCGCAGTTGCCTCGGCAGCCCCCTCTTTTGCAACTTCAGTCTTAACCTCGGCCGGGGCAACTTCAACCTTTTTAGGCGCCTTTTTCTTGGTTTTCAACACTGCCCAGTCCGGCAGCTGCACTTTTTCGCGCTGCAGTAGTTTAATAACCGTATTGGACGGCTGGGCGCCGTTTTTTAAATAAGCCAAAATTTCGTCCTTTTTAATGACGACTTCTTTGGTATGCGGATTGTAATGGCCCAACACGCTGACAAATTTACCGTTGGCGGCACGGGCCTTTTCGGCCGCTACCACACGGTATGTCGGATATTTGTGACGGCCCTGACGGGCTAAACGAATAACTAGCATAACTGGCCAATTCTAACCTGATTTAGGCTTGGGTGTCAACAAAGTAAAGCGCCCCGCCTGGCGGCGGAGCGCACTATCATTACTCTGTCTAGGCCGCTTGGCGGATCTCTTCGATCACTTCGCCGACTTCGCTGGCGCGAACTTCGTTGATGTGATTGTAGCGGCCTTCGCGCAATTCGATGTCTTCGCGCCAAGCCCGCAGCTGCGGCCAAACCCGGCGTTCGGCAAACAAGATGTTGCGTGCGCCGGCGGCGTACGAAGAGTGAAACGGCCGGATGAAATAATCGTGATGCAGGAAAATGCTGATCATCCGGGCGCTGACATTGGGCAGACGCTCCTGTAAACCGAGCAGGAAATCGCTGCCGGGCAGCATGTCCCTGGCCGCCGGCAACCCCAGGCCCACCCAAGCTATTTGGGTACCCCTAATCGGTATTGATAGCCCGACCAGCTTGGCGTCTTGGTGCTCCTCCACATAACGCACGCCGACCAGGCCGCCCTGGGAATGGCCGACGATAATCAGCGGGCGCTTGCCGTATTCCCGCTCGATCCGCGGCGCCAATTTCTGAAACGACCGCTCAATCGTCAGTACGCCGGCGTATGGGATCGGCAACACCGGCAGGCCCATCTGGCGGTAATACCACTCGGCCAGCGGCTTAATGGCAATGGTGCCCCCAATTAGTACTACTGCCGGTGCCTTCATGACACCAACCCCCTTCAGTCACTGGACTGATTATTGGCAATGCTCCAACCTCAAGGTACTGACTCTGTAATAGCATAACCGTCATCAAACTACAAGCTTTATAATGAAGCGCCCCGGGTCTTCCGTGGAAGATCCGGGGCAAACGGGCTGAACGCTTACAAGGCGATAGGGTGCGGGCGGGCGGACGCTTCGGCTAGTTCCGATGCCGACAGTCGCGACTGCAAGGCGGGCCAGATGGTGGCGGCGGAGAAACGGCGATGGCCGCCATAGGTGCGGATGTATGCCACCTTGCCCGAGTTAGCCCACCGGCGAACGGTGACCTCGGAAACCCGAAACAACACCGCCAAATCACCGGTACTAAGCAGCGGATCCTCAACCACTAAGCCCTGACTTTGCCGCTCGTGCCACTGAACCAGTCCCGTCACCAGACGAGCTCTGGCAGCGCTCGGATGTGTCATTGGCATGACTCCCCCTCGTCGCAGCGGACTGAACTTTTTTATAATGCCATACTTTTAAACTTAAATCAACCAAGCGACGGGCGGACTATTTTGCTTGGTACTGACGCAAGGCGTTTTCGGCGGCCACTTGCTGGGCGGCTTGCTTGCTAGAACCCTGGCCCTTGCCCATGAGCTTTTTACCAACGTAGGCGCCGACAATGAAAGTTTTGTCATGATCCGGCCCGCTTTCTTCCAGCACCCGATAAACCGGGGTGGAACTTTCGCGGTCCTGAGCCATTTCCTGGAATTTGCTTTTGGCATCCACGAAACTGCCGGATTTTAGAATTTGCGGCAGTTTGGCAATAATCTGCTTGGCAATAAAACCTTTGGCCCCATCATAACCTTGATCCAAATAGATGGCCCCAATGATAGCCTCGACACAGTTGGCCGAGATCAGCGCCCGGCTGCGGTCGTTGCCCTTGGCCTCGCCGCGAGACAATTTCAGGAAATCCGTGACTCGCAGCTGCTCGGCGACTGCGCTTAAAGATTCGGTTTTAACCAAGGCGCTACGGTAATTGGTTAGCTCGCCTTCGGGGTTGGGAAAATTGCGATACAAATAATCGGTCACCACCAGCTCCAGCACGGCGTCACCCAAAAATTCCAGCCGCTCATTGTGCTCCAAGCCCAGTTTGGGATGCTCGTTCAAATACGATCGGTGAATAAAGGCCCGCTCCAGCAAAGTTGGGTCGTTGAACTGAATGCCTAGGGTGTTTTGAAAATCTTGGTAATCTTTCATCGCACGTCTCCGACCGGCCGGCGGATTTTGGCCAGCCCCTGGTGGAACAGCCGTTCGATGTCTTTGTATTCGATCAATTTTAGGGCTTCGTCTTTGGCGAACCATTTGGCATCGGCCACGCCAAAACTTTGCTCCGGCTCCAGCTGGCTGCTGTTACCGCCGGCTTCCATCAGGTAAACGTGGGTAGTCATAAAAATCAGCTTGCCGTTGAGGCGGTAGAAAAAGTGGATTTTGTCCAGTCGGTCACGGATTTTTAAGGTCTGCAAGCCGGTTTCTTCTTTGACTTCGCGCAGGGCGGTTTGCTCCAGACTTTCACCCGGCTCCACGTGTCCCTTGGGAATCGTCCAGCGCCCTTTGGGGTCTTGGATCATCAACAGTTCAATGCCGCTGCCGGCATGGCGAAACACCACGCCGCCGGCGGTGTATTCGCGCACGGCTTTGGCCCGGGGCGGCTGATGGCCGCGGCGGCCTTTATTTTTTGGCTGGTTTGGATTCTTCGGTTTCTGGTTCATAAAAATCACTTTGACGATAAATAGTACCTAATACGCCGTTCACAAATTTGCTGGAGTTTTCGCCGCCAAAAGCCTTGGCCAGCTCCACGGCTTCGTTAATTGCCACCTTGGGCGGCACGTCGCGCTTAATCATAAGCTCGTAAACACCGATGCGCAGGATAATCTTGTCGATTTTGGCGATCTGGGCCACCGGCCACTCCGGCGCCGCCGGTCCGATAATGGCGTCAATGGCGTCTTGATTGCCCAAAATGCCGTCAACCAAATCGTGGACAAAGTTGGTGTCGTCGATACTGTCGGAAAATTCATCGAGGTTACGTTTGAGGATAGGGTCGACTTTGAGTTTGGGATTGTCGCTCAAACGAAAGTCGTACTCGTAGAGAGTTTGCATAGCCACGATCCGCCCCAAATGTCGGTTAGACGCCATTAAACCTTGACTACCTGCTTGCCGCGGTAGTAACCGCAAGCCGGGCACATTTGGTGCGGACGTACGGGTTTGCCACAGTGGCTGCAGGCGCTTAAGTTCACGGCGGTTAGAGCGTCGTGGCTGCGGCGTTGAGCCTGGCGGGTGCCGGTTTTGCGTTTCTTAGGTACTGCCATTTATTTTCCTTTCCTTATTCTGGGTTGATTCTTAAATTCGCCCTGGTTGTAGGCAATGCCCGGGCAATCAGGCCGGTCAAGTTGCTTGGACGGGATAGCCAGGATTAATTCCTGACGCACCAACGGCGCTAGGTCGATCTGGTTGTGCACGATGGGCCATTGGTCCTCGGCCGGCCGGTCGGCAAATTCTCCGTTTAGGCGGGCCTTGACCGAATAGTCAAAGTTGCGCAAGCAGCGGTGACATTGGAGCTCGAGCTTGGCGCTAATTTCACCTTTGACGGACAGGCCGTCGGCGGTACGGATAAACTGCAACTGGCCGTTTAATGGTCCGGCCAAGTTTACGTCATCCAAGTTGGGTTTGGTTTCTGCCAGCTTAAAGTCAGTCGCGGCGCCGAGTTCTCGGCTTAAAATGTTACTGACATCGGTGTGCATAGCGCGCACTCTTGCGGTCATTATAACCTAAGAGGGCTTATTTGACAACAAAATTAACCAGTTTGCGCGGTACCACGATGGTTTTGACAACGGTTTGACCGGCAACGTATTTGGCAACGGAGGTGTTAGCACGGGCCAGTTTTTCTAATTCGGCATCACTGGTATCTGTCGGTACCGTGATGGTGGCGCGCAGTTTGCCGTTAACTTGCACCGGGATTTCCACCAGATCGTCTTGTATCAACTTTTCGTCGTATTTGGGCCAGGCTTGGACATGGACGCTGGCGGTTTTGCCTAGGTTCTGCCAGACTTCTTCGGCCAAATGCGGCGCGAATGGCGCTAGTATCAAGGCCAGGGTTTCCAGCGTGGCTTGGCTAACGGACTCGGCGGCCGTCAGGGAATTTAAGTATTCCATCAAGGTGCTGACGGCGGTGTTAAACTTCATAGCGCCGATGTCGTCGGTGACTTTTTTGATGGTTTTGTGCGTGGCGCGATCGACCACGGTGGCGGAGGCGCTGTTGGATTCGGTCGGCTTGGCAGTCTCAAAGAAGTTCCAAACCCGGTTCAGGAAGCGGCTGACTCCGGCCAGGCGCTCGTCGCTCCACGGCGTCATGTCCTCGAATGGCGCCATGAACATTTCGTATAGGCGCAGGGCATCGGCACCTACCCGTTTGATGGCATCGTCAGGATTAATCACGTTGCCGCGGGATTTACTCATTTTTTGACTGTCGGGGCCCAGCACTATGCCATGACTGCGGCGGCGGGCGTAAGGTTCGGGCGTCGGCACCAGCTTTTGGTCGTAGAGAAATTTGTGCCAAAAACGCGAGTACAACAGATGCAAAGTGGTGTGTTCCATGCCGCCGTTGTAAAGATCCACCGGCAGCCAATGTTTTAATTTGGCCGGATCGGCAAAAGTTTGGTCATTATCAGGATCAAGATAGCGCAGGTAGTACCAGCTGCTGCCGGCCCAGTTGGGCATAGTGTCGGTTTCGCGTTGGGCCGGGCCACCGCACTGGGGACACTTTACATTGACCCAATCGGTCATGGCGGCCAGCGGTGACTCGCCGATATCGGTGGGTTCGTAATGCTCGACCGGCGGCAGCTCCACCGGCAAATCTTGGTCCGGTACTGGTACGGCGCCGTCTTTGGGGCAGTGGATAATCGGGATTGGCTCGCCCCAATAATGCTGGCGGCTAAAAATCCAATCCCGCAGTTTGTATTTCACCGCGTGCTCGGCCTTGCCTTCTTTATATAGGTACTCAACGATCGCCTTTTGGGCGGCGCGACCAACCAGACCGTCGAACTGGCCGCTGTTAATTAGCGGCCCCTCGCCAATGTAAACCTTACCGTGGATGAACTTGTCGAACACGTAGCGATGCAAGGGGTCAACGATTTCGGCTTCGGCCTGGGCCAAACTAACCCATTCAACTTTAAACTTACCTTTTTCGTTGTCTTCTAGCTGCTGCTTGTCCGGCTGGCCGCCCTTAGACTTAAAGTGCAGCGGCGTGGTATGAGCAATAAACGCTTTGCCTTTGGAATGAGCAAAGTATTCATGGTGGACAGTCTCATCGCCGCGGGCAATTAATTCGATGTCGTTGTGGCCGGTTTCTTCTTTGACCTCACGGTGAGCAGTCGCTACCGGATCTTCCCCGGCTTCAATCGTGCCGCCCACCAGCAACCGCCCGCCGAGTTTGGGACCCCAGTTAATGGTTAGGACTTCGTCTTTGGCATTTTGAACCAGCGCCACGATTTTATCTTTGTGGTCGGGTTTGTCTTGCTTGGAACCGGTAATTGGATCGACAACATGTTTAACCGGCAGGTCGAACTTCTGGGCAAAGGCATTATCGCGCTCATCGTGGGCCGGTACGGCCATGATGGCACCGGTGCCATAACCCATTAGCACGTAGTCGGCGATCCAAATGGGAATTTCATTGCCGGTCAACGGATTAATCGCTTTGGCGCCGGTATCCACACCGGTTTTGGGCCGGTCTTGCTCCTGCCGGTCTAATTCCGACCGAGACTGAACTTCGGCTTTATAACTTTCGACTTTAGATTTGTGACTGGCCGTCACAATTTTCGCGACGGCCGGATGCTCGGGCGCCAGTACCAAAAAGGTAGCGCCGCCCAGGGTGTCGGGCCGGGTAGTGAAGACTTCGATGGCGGACTTTGGATTTTTAATTTCGAATTTGACAGTAGCGCCTTCGGAACGGCCCACCCAATTAATTTGCTGGGCGGCGATGCGCTCGGAGTAATCGACTGTTTTTAAATCATCAATCAGCCGATCGGCATA
>CAZHSX010000003.1:26501-39765 GCA_964535275.1 uncultured Candidatus Saccharimonadales bacterium | reverse complement strand
TGCGGCTCTACGCCGGCCACGCCGTCGAACACGGTCACGCCGCCGTCTAGTACCCGCAAACTGCGCTCGACCTCGACGGTAAAGTCCACATGCCCGGGCGTGTCGATGATATTAATGCGGTGGTCTTTCCAAAAGCAGGTGGTAGCGGCACTGGTAATGGTAATGCCGCGCTCTTGCTCTTGCTCCATCCAGTCCATGGTGGCTTCGCCCTCGTGCACCTCACCGATTTTATGGGTTTTACCGGTATAGAAAAGCACCCGTTCGGTAACGGTGGTTTTGCCGGCGTCAATGTGGGCGATGATGCCGATGTTGCGGGTTTTATCGAGCGAATATTCGCGAGCCATAACTGGCCTAGTGTAGCTTAAATCGCTAACCCGAGCAAGACTTAGATACGGTAAGTCAGCTCGGCGAAGAAGTGGGTTTTGGACGCTTGGGTAAGTTTGAGGATGTCGGCGATACCGGGCATTAATCTGTCAGGCGAGATTGCGTCCAGCCTGGACCAAAAGCATTCGCCGATGTCGGATTTGGTTTTGAGATTGCCGATGGCGTGGCTACCAGCAAAAACATGGCAAAGCATTTGGGTTTGCAGTTTTTCGCCAGCATATACGGTCCAGTAAAGGTCGCCGGCGTGGGTTAAAAAGGCGGTTAGGCCGGTCTTTTCGTTTAGTTCGCGCCGGGCAGCTTCGCTGACTGTCTCGCCCAGGTGGATTTTGCCATACGGTAAGCCGATTAAGCCGTTGAACGGCTCCCGCCGGCGTTTGTACAGCAGGTATTCGCCAACGCCATTACGGCAAACAAGCAATGTCACTATTTTGGGCTGGATGCGAGGACTCATGTCCCTTAGGCTCAACCGGTCGACGAATTGCTGCCCACTAGGCGTCAAGGCGTAGGTTTGAGCCTGTTTAATAACTAGCCCCTGCTTCATCAGTTGTTTAAGGTGGTACATGAATAGATTGCCCTCGGTGTCAGCTGGTTTGATTTGTGAATATTTTTGCGCTTCGTTTAACGTGAGCTGGCGCAGAACGAAATTTTGGATGTAATGCATGTACCGAGAATAGCAAAAATTGAGTCAAATTCCGACTTTTTGACCAAAATTGAGTCAATGGATTCAAAAAGGAGAACCCTTCTCTTAACGGGGCGGTAAGTGGCCACTTCGCAGTCAAGTTTGCGTAATGAGAACGGTAACCGAACCCCGCCACCATAGAAGAAGGTCCGAATTCTATCAGCCAGGGGGTTTTACTTTCAAAACTCATTGACTCAATTTTATTAGACTAGACCCAAAATTGAGTCAATTCTACGATTATGGTGTCCGCAGGGAAGTTCGTTGAAAAGGAAAAAAATGAGCCGTGGCCGGGTATTGCAGATTGTTAAGGATGCCGGCGAGGCGGGGCTGACCCGCCGCGAAATCCGGCTGGAATTCCGCCGCCGCTACCAGGATCACCTGTGGGAGGTGGACGTTGATATCGATATACTGGCCGACTATGGCCAGATCCATCACAACGTGTTCGACCGCGTCTTCCGGATCTGTCTAGATTGCAGCCAGAGTCAGCATGCGGCCTGCCCCAAACACTGCTCCCACGCCCGGCCGTTTATCGGTTACCACTGCGTCAATTGCGGTTCGGACCAGCAGGAGCTATTTACAGAGCTGATTGTTTTGGATCGAATCAAAGCTTTTGGCGGGCCTCCCAGCGAGGTGATCGAGGAACTACACTACATCCACCACCTAGAGAACCATTGGATCCGCGAAGCGATTTGGCAGTTGCTAGACGAAGGCAAGATCATCCTGACCGAGAACCGAAGGCTGGAGGCGGTAAAGTGAGCGGTGATTATGTCTCTAACTATTGTGACTCTTACACACTCGAGGTAAGATCTGGCCCAACTTTACCTGAGCTTCAAGCCGCGATCGACGGCGGAACGTCGGTGTCGCTTCACGTCGTAGAGGTTTGTCATGAAGCCAATCCATGGGACGCTGATTACGAGACTGACCGGGGTGAATGCAAAGTCACCGAGCTAACGCGGTCAGGCCACGAAGATTGTTGTGATGATGCAGTAATGTTC
This sequence comes from uncultured Candidatus Saccharimonadales bacterium, assembly GCA_964535275.1. GTDB lineage: Bacteria > Patescibacteriota > Saccharimonadia > UBA4664 > CAZHSX01 > CAZHSX01. Next base: position 37,707 of record CAZHSX010000003.1, on the reverse strand, counting down.
GATGGGCAATCGGATCAAAAGTTTTACGGCACGCCTGGTAGGGTAAAAGTTCATTATTACCCGCTTGACCGAGCCGGCTCGATCGATGTCGAAATCGGCGACTAACAAAGACCGAGTCCGCCGAGACGGACTCGGTCTTCACTTTTCAGGGTAGAGGGCGTATAATCCGCACGTCTAGGCGAGGAAGTTCTTTGGGAGGTAAATATGAGCGGCAAACTGGCCTTTGCTTTGCCGGAAAACGATCTTGAAGTCCGGGCGGCGCTGGTGGAAGCCATTCCGCTGGAATGGTCGTGGGTCAATGGGCAGCTTGATGCGCCATTGGAGTTAGTAGCTCTGGGCAGGGCCGCCAACAGGGCGGGATTTAAAATTGATCGATGGAGATTCGAACTCGATACGCTAATGAAGCACCCGTGGGCAACGGGAACAAGTGCTGGCTACGAAGAAGTTTGGAACAAATCCATGTACATCCGGCAAGCTATGCTCGAACTTCTGGCCGAAGCTAGGCTGCCGGGCTACATCAACTTCCATCATGCCGGTTTTGACGCAGGCGATAACGGGCCGCTGCCGCTAGCAACTATCAAGCAAATGGCGGCCGCTTACATTCGCCGCGGCTATACTGGTGATTTAATGTTTTACAGCGATTGCTATCACAATCGCGAATTCGACAACCCGGAACAGTGCGACATCCACTTGGCCGCTTTTGACGAGTGGGGACGGCGGTCGCAGCCAATCGAGCAAATCGTTCCCTACCAGGGTGACGGCAGCCAGTTAGATATAGAAGACCATATCCGCAGGAACTCACCACCTAAACGGCGCCATCTGGCCATGGTGGTGCTGGAATGGGACACCCAATTCGGCGGCAAGAAGCAAAATCTCAAGCCGTTACTCGACGTCTGCAAGCAGTTCAAGCTGCAAGAGCTAGACGCCAGCGACATCCGCTGGGGCGCCTCTTTCTCGCAGCCCATCCAGTAGGAGGCAACTTGCCAATTGTGCTCGATTTCTGTTTGCTTTCGCCGGCGCAAATTGCCGACGCGATGGTGCTGGGCATCTACAAGCATGCTTCCCGGTTTGTGCCAGTCAGGGTGCGGCCGCAACAAGACTTGCTATTGGAGGAGCAGCTGCCGCCGCCGGAGGAAGTCATGGGCGCCATCTACGCCTGGGGTGATCCCAGACTGGACGTATTTCTAGGCATCCTGGCCGAGCGGCAAATACACACGGACTGCCGCCTGTTCAGTATCATCGGCGATGAGATCTGGTCGTTTCACCTCATCAAACGTTACGGCAAGTTCTGCGTTACCCCGTATAACGCCGCCGTCGCGGAGTTAGGGATGGTTTACGGAGAGTGGCGGCCAGAAAGAGAATACGCCCATTATGAGGTTCTGACCCCGTTGTGGGAGCCCTTGGAGGCGAGGGAAACCGGTCAGCTACTAGCCGACATGACCCGACCGGGTACCAAAGTCTTTGGCGAACTACCGGGCGGTTGGTGGGCGATGCCAGAACTTGGCGAACGCATCGATGGCCGGTTCTTGGAGGGAGAGGTTGCGCATCGTCTTGGTGGAGAAACTCGAATGCTCCGAGGCGGGCAGGCACTCCTGGCATCGCCAGACGATCGGAAGGATTAGCAAAAACAGAAGACCGAGCGATTTACTGCTCGGTCTTCTTCTTTTACCTAGGTTTTATTAGTACCGGGCAAAGTGGGCGAAGGCTTTGTTGGCCTCGGCCATGCGGTGGGTGTCTTCTTTTTTCTTAATGGCATCTCCGGTGTTGTTGAACGCATCCATCAGCTCGGCCGCCAGTTTTTGGTCGAATGATTTACCCTTTTTGTGACGGGCACTGTCTAGGATCCAGGTCATAGCGTAGTGCATCCGCCGGTCACCTTTGACCTCCACCGGCACCTGATAAGTGGCACCGCCGATGCGGCGGGCTTTTACCTGCAAAACCGGGGCGACGTTCTTAATGGCAGTTTCAAACACCACCAGCGGTTCTTGCTTGGTTTTGTCGGCAATAATGGCGAAGGAATCGTAAACTAAGCGTTCAGCCAGGCGTTTTTTGCCCTGCTCCATCACCTTGTTAATCAGCTTAGCCACCTGGACGTTTTGGTACTTAATGTCCGGTTCGATGGCGCGTTTAAAGGATTTAGTCTTTTTGCGTGGCATTTAAAAATCCCCACTTTGGCGCATTTCGGCGTCAAAGCTCCGCTTCGCACTCGCCGTACGTTCACAGTACGCCTCGTTTACGGTGCTCGCTTTTCCTTGAACTGCATTCAAAGTCGTCATTTTTATTATTTACCTTTTTTGGCTCCGTATTTACTGCGGCCCTGTTTGCGGTTGGCAGCGCCAGCGGTGTCCAAGACGCCGCGAACAATGTGATAACGCACACCTGGCAAGTCCTTAACTCGGCCGCCGCGGATCATTACCACGCTGTGTTCCTGTAAGTTGTGGCCGATGCCGGGAATGTAGGCGGTAACTTCCATGCCGTTGGTTAAGCGCACCCGAGCAACCTTGCGCAAGGCCGAGTTGGGCTTTTTGGGGGTGGTGGTAAATACGCGGGTGCAAACACCGCGTTTTAACGGTGCATTGTTAGGCCGGGTACGGCCCTGCAGTGCGTTGTAAGTACGGCCCAAAGCCGGCGTTTTGGTTTTACGCTGGCTCTTGGTGCGGGGCTTTCGGACTAGCTGGTTAATAGTAGGCATCGGCTGGGTATTTTAGCTTTTCTTAGCGGTTTTAGCAAGCTTCTTGGCTGGAGCTTTTTTGGTTGGTTTGGACGGTTCAGCCGGTACAAAACCAGTGCCGACCGGAATTAGGCGGCCGATAATCACGTTTTCCTTCAGGCCGCGCAGACGGTCGACCTTGCCTTTGGTGGCGGCTTGGATCAACACCCGGGTGGTGTCTTGGAAACTGGCCGCCGACAAGAACGAATCGGAGCTAGTGGAAATTTTAGTAATCGACAACAGCAGCTGGGTGTAGGTAGCGGGGCGCTTGTTCTTGGACTCGAGCTCGATGTTTTCTTCGACCACCGCCATTTTAGACACAATGTCGCCGGTCACAAACAGGCTGTCGCCCGGCTCTTCCACCTGCACGCGGCTAAACATTTGGCGAATAATCACCTCGATGTGTTTGTCGGAAATCGGCTGACCCTGGCTGGCGTAAATGCTTTGCACCTCGGCCACGATGTAGCGCTGAACGGCGTTTTCGCCTAGCAGCTGCAACATTTCCTGCAAATTTACCGAGCCTTCGGTCAGGCGTTGACCCACCCGCACCACGTCACCGGAACGCACCTCCAGGTTCTGGTAGCTGGGCACGCTGTATTCACGCACGTTTTCGCCGGTGTGAGTCAACAGAATCTGATCCTTTTTAACTTCCACGCTGGCTTCCACCTTGGCTTTCAGGATTTTTTTGCCTTCTTTGGTAGCGGCCAGTACGTCGCCCGGCAGCACTTGGTCGCCAGTTTTGACGCTAGCTACCCGACCATCCAACGCCACCGCGCTGACTTTAAGATCGGCCGGCGCCACGCGAATGATGTGTTTGCCTTGGGCTTGTTTAACCGTCACTACGCCGTCAACTTCGGCTAGCACCGCCTGCCCCTTAGGGCTGCGGGCTTCAAAAATTTCATCCACCCGGGGCAAACCCTGGGTAATGTCCTCGCCGGCTACGCCGCCCTTGTGGAAAGTTTTCATCGTCAGCTGGGTGCCGGGCTCGCCGATCGACTGGGCCGCGATAACGCCCACCGGCTCGCCCAGGTTCACCAGGTGACCGCGAGCCAAATCCAACCCGTAACAGGTTTGGCAGATCCCCCAGAAGGTTTGGCAAGTTAGCACGCTGCGCACCTTGACCTGCTCGATGCTGGAAGCGTCGATGTCAGCCGCCAATTGGTCGCTAATCAGGGTACCGGCTTTCACCAACACCCGCTTGTCGTCGGCGATAACATTGGCAGCCGCCACGCGGCCGGCCAAGCGATAGGCAAAGCTTTCGCCGATGGCTTCGGATTCGTGACGGCTAACCACAATGCCAGCTTTGTCGCCGCAGTCGGCTTCAGTGATAATCACGTCTTGAGCCACGTCCACCAGCCGGCGGGTCAAATACCCGGACTCGGCGGTTTTTAAGGCCGTGTCGGTTAGGCCTTTGCGGGCACCGTGGGTGGAGTTAAAGTATTCCAACACCGAAAAGCCTTCTTTGTAGTTGGATTTAATCGGCAGCTCGATGGTACGGCCGGCCGGGTCGGCCACCAGGCCTAACATGCCAGAGATTTGGTTAATTTGGCTCAAGTCGCCGCGAGCGCCGGAATCCACAAAGATAGTGGCACTGGATTGGTTGTCCTTCAGCGTTTCCTCCAGAGCGGCAGTAATTTGCTTGTTGGACTCCTGCCACAGCTCCACCGTGCGCTGGTAGCGCTCTTCGTCAGTGATTAAGCCTTGCTCGTATTGCTTGCTGATTTCCAAGGCCTGGCGTTCAGACTGGTCGATAATGGCGCGCTTGGCCGCCGGGATGACAAAGTCGTCCAGGCCAATGGAGATGCCGGAGTTAGTGGCGTGCTTAAAGCCCAGGTCTTTAATGCGGTCTACGACTTCGGCGGTGACGGCCGGACCGTATTTAACAAATACCTCCGCCACAATTGCCTGTAGAGCTTTTTTGCCCATGACGTCGTTGCGGAAGCCGAAATCAGCCGGTAAAACTTCGTTGAACAACAGCCGGCCGACGGTAGTTTCGATCAGCTGGCCTTCAACTGGCACTTTAACTTTGGATTGCAGTTTAACAGAGCCAATTTCGGCCGCGTAAATGGCCTCGTTGGCATCGTTAAAGATCTTGGCGGTTTTGACGTCGCCAAACTTTTCAAACGTCAGGTAGTAGCAGCCCAGCACCATGTCTTGACTGGGGTTAATCACCGGTGAGGCGTCGGACGGTTTCAATAAGTTTTTGGTCGAAAGCATGATCTCGCGGGCTTCGCGCTGGGCGGCTTCGGACAGCGGCACGTGCACGGCCATTTGGTCGCCGTCAAAGTCGGCGTTAAAGGCGTAACACACCAATGGATGCAGTTGAATGGCCTTGCCTTCGATCAAGATCGGTTGGAAGGCTTGGATGCCCAGACGGTGCAGGGTCGGGGCGCGGTTCAGCAGCACGTATTTGCCCTGAATGATTTCCTCCAGGGTGTCCCAAACCTCGTTGCGCTTGCGCTCGATCATGCGGCTGGCAGATTTGACGTTGTGGGCAAAGCCTTGCTCGATCAGTTTGCTGATCACAAAGGGCTTAAACAGCTCCAGCGCCATCATTTTGGGCAAGCCGCACTGGTACAGCTTCAGCGCCGGACCGGAGACGATCACGGAACGGCCAGAGTAGTCGACGCGCTTTCCCAGCAGGTTCTGGCGGAAGCGGCCCTGTTTGCCTTTTAACATGTCGGACAGGCTTTTGAGCTTGCGGCGGGTGCCGGTACTAGACACGGCCCGTTCGCGGCGAGCGTTGTTATCGATCAAAGCGTCGACAGCCTCTTGCAGCATGCGCTTTTCGTTACGGCGGATAACTTCCGGCGCGTCTAGTTCGATCAAGCGCTTGAGTCGGTTGTTGCGGTTAATTACCCGGCGGTAGAGGTCGTTCAAGTCACTAGCGGCAAAGCGGCCGCCGGCCAGCTGCACCATCGGGCGCAGATCAGGCGGAATCACCGGCAGTTGGGTTAAAATCATCCAATCCGGCTTGAGGTCGGCGCTTTTCATACCTTCCAACAGCTTCAGGCGCTTCAGCACTTTCTTTTTGCGCTGGCCCTGGCTTTCATCGGCCTCTTTGGACAAATCCTTGACCAATTGGTCAACATCAATGCCAGTCAGCAAGTTACGCACAGCCTCGGCGCCGATTTCGGCCTTAAAGACCTCGCCATATTTAAGGTTTAGGTCCCGGTACCGGCCTTCGCCCAATAGCGTTAGCGGCTCCAGCGCCTCCAGCTCGGTCTTGGCGTTGTCGCGGTTGGCTTCCAAATCAGTTAGTTCGGCCGATTGGGCCATGGCCAGGGCTTTAACGTCGGCGTCTTTAGCCTTGGCTAACTTTTCGTAATTTTTGGTAATGTCGCCTTTGCGGCTGCCATACTCGCCTTCCAGATCGCTTAAAGCCTTCTTGCGAGCCACATCGTTGACCGAAGTCACCACATAGCTGGCAAAGTAAACTACCCGCTCCAGATCGCGGATGCTCATGTTCAGCACCGCGCCGATGGTGGACGGGGTGCCGCGCAAAAACCAAATGTGGGTGACGGGTACGGCCAGGGTAATGTGGCCCATGCGCTCGCGGCGCACGATACTGCGGGTAACGCGCACGCCGCACTTGTCACAAACCACGTCCTTGTAACGAATGCGCTTGTATTTGCCGCAGTAACACTCCCAGTCCTTGGTGGGGCCAAAAATGCGTTCGCAAAACAACCCATCTTTTTCGGGTTTTTGCGTGCGGTAATTAATAGTTTCAGGTTTTAAGACTTCGCCGTGGCTCCAATCCAAAATTTGGTCGGGGCTGGCTAGGCTAAGCTTAACCGCCTCGAATTCGGAAGTGGGCTGGTCAACTTGGACGTCGGTATTCATTTAAGCCTCCTTGCCTTCGGTTACTTCAGCGGCTGCCTCGGTATTTTCTTTTAAGGCTTCGAACTTGTCTTCGCCAGCCTCTTGGGCCAGGTCTACTAATGGCATGTCGGCTACGGCTGTTTCGCCCTGGATAAGCTTGTCGCCGCCCAGATCGTCCACATCGGCCTCGAGTTGAGCCGAAAGCACTTGCTCGGCATCAATTTCGGCCTGTTGCGAAGCCTGGGTGCGAATCAGTTCTACCGCCAAACCCAGCGACTGTAGTTCCTTGACCAAGACGTTAAAGGATTCCGGAATGCGCGGACCGCGGATGGGCTCGCTCTTAATTATGGCTTCATAAGCCTTACTGCGGCCCACCACGTCGTCGGATTTAATCGTCAGAATTTCCTGCAGAGTGGCAGCGGCGCCGTAGGCCTCCAGGGCCCAGACTTCCATTTCGCCGAAGCGCTGGCCGCCGAATTGGGCTTTACCGCCCAGCGGCTGTTGGGTCACCATAGCGTAAGGGCCGGTACTGCGGGCGTGGATCTTGTCATCCACCATGTGGTGAAGTTTGAGCATGTATTTGTAGCCGACGGTGGTGCGTTCCTGGAAAGCGTCGCCGGTCATGCCGTCAAATAATTGAACCTTCCCGTCCTCGGGCAGGCCGGCTTTTTTGAGCTCGCCTTTGATTTGATCAATCGTCACGCCGTCAAACACCGGCGAGGCCACATTATAGCCCAGGGTATGGGCGGCCCAGCCTAGGTGAGTTTCAAAAATCTGGCCAATGTTCATGCGAGCACCGACGCCCAAGGGGTTTAAAACGATGTCCACTGGGGTGCCATCGGCCAGATAAGGCATGTCTTCGATCGGCAAAATCCGAGCAATCACGCCTTTGTTGCCGTGCCGGCCGGCCATTTTGTCACCGGCCGAAATCTTGCGCATTTGCGCCACCGACACGTGGATTTGCTCGATCACGCCGGCCGGCAGTTCGTCACCGGATTCGCGGTTAAAGATTTTAACGCCCACCACTTTGCCACGCTCGCCGTTGGGTACACGCAGGCTAGTGTCTTTGACGTCGCGAGCTTTTTCGCCGAAGATGGCGCGCAGCAGTTTTTCTTCACTCGATAATTCCTGCTCGCCCTTGGGGGTAATTTTGCCCACCAGGATGTCACCGGCCGTCACTTCGGCGCCCAAGCGCACAATGCCGGCCTCGTCCAGATCCTTAAGGCTTTCTTCGCTAACATTAGCAATGTCCCGGGTGATGACTTCCGGTCCCAGCTTGGTGTCGCGGACGTCGACAGTGTAGGTTTCGATGTGGATGGAGGTATAACGATCATCCTTGACCAGTTTCTGGGAAATCACGATGGCGTCTTCGAAGTTGTAGCCGCCCCAGTTCATAAAGGCCACCAGCACGTTTTGACCCAGGGCCAACTCGCCCTCGACCGTGCTCATGCCGTCAACCAACACATCGCCCTTTTTGACCTTTTGGCCGCTTTCGACCACGGTTTTTTGGTGCACGCAGGTACCGACGTTACTGCGCACAAAATTCAATAACTCGTAAGTAACGGGCTTACCGTTCTTATATTTAACGATGACTTCGCTGGCGGTAGCTTTTTCCACCGTACCGTCGGCTTCGGCCAAAATCACCTGGCCGCTGTTTTTGGCCACTACTTCTTCCATACCGGTACCGACAATCGGCGCCTCCGGACGCACTAGGGCCACGGCTTGTTTTTGCATGTTGGCGCCCATTAAGGCACGCTTGGGGTTGTCGTGCTCCAAAAAGGGAATTAGTGCCGTGGAAACACTGACGATTTGCTTGCTGGAAACATCCATAAAGTCCACGTCATCAGCCGCCACTTCTTCGGCTTCACCGTGCAAACGGCCCGACACGCGTAAGTCGACAAAATAACCGTTTTTATCCACTGGCGTTTTGGCCTGGGTAATAACGGCTTTTTCTTCGTCGGCGGCGTCCAGGTATACCACTTCGCTGGTGACTTTGGCTTTAACCGGCACTAGTTCGACGCCGGCCTTAGCCAAACGCTTGGCGGCGGCATCGCTGATTTTGTCACCGGGGCTCACGATCACGCTGTCTTTAGCGTCCTTAATGGTGGTGCGGGCCAGATGGCCGGCGGCCTTGGCCGGTTCAACCTTGTTGATAACGCGTAAGTAAGGGGCTTCGATAAAACCGTATTCGTTGACCTTGGCAAAACTGGCCAGGCTGGAAACCAAGCCGATGTTGGGCCCTTCCGGAGTTTCAATCGGACACATGCGGCCATAGTGAGTCCGGTGCACGTCGCGGACCTCAAAGCCAGCCCGCTCGCGGGAGAGACCACCGGGGCCCATGGCGTTCAGGCGGCGTTTGTGTACGACTTCGTCTAGCGGGTTAATTTGACTCATAAACTGGGAGAGCTGTGAGCTGGCAAAGAATTCGCGGACACTGGCGACAATCGGGCGTACGTTCACCAGTTGGCCAGGCGTCAGAGTGAGGGGGTCGTAGGTCGACATGCGGTCTTTGACGATCCGCTCCATGCGCAGCAGCCCCACCCGGAATTTGCCCTGGATCAGCTCGCCAACGGTTTTCAGGCGGCGGTTGGCCAGGTTGTCAATGTCGTCGGGTTGGCCCTGGCCGTTATACAGATTGATAATTTCGGACACAACCGCCACGATATCTTCGCGCCCCAGCACGCGGTTCTCGGGCGTGTTGGCAGCCTTTAAGCCCAGACGCTTGTTGAGCTTGTAACGGCCGACCTTGCTGAAATCGTAACGCTTGAAGTCGAAAAACATGCTTTCGATCAGCGTTTTGGAGTTATCAACCGTAGCCAAATCCCCGGGGCGGATGCGGCGGTAAACTTCCATTAAAGCTTCACTAGTACTAGCGGCCGGGTCTTTGTCGAGGGTGGCGTTGATTAGTTTCAGTTCACCGGTGTCAACGCCGTTAAATAAGGCCTTAATTTCCTCGTCAGTCGAGTAACCAAAGGCGCGTAGCAAGGTAGTGACCGGCAATTTGCGCTTGCGGTCAATTTTAACCGAGATGACGCCGCCAGTGGAGGTTTCCAGTTCCAGCCAAGCGCCGCGGCTGGGGATGACTTTGGCGCCGAACAGCATGGTGCCGGATGAGCCGTCGGCGGTAAAGAACACGCCGGGACTGCGGACGAGCTGGCTAACCACCACCCGCTCAACGCCGTTAATAATGAAGGTACCGCGGTCAGTCATCCAGGGGTAGTCGCCCAAAAAGATTTCCTGAGCTTTGATTTCGCCGGTTTCTTTGTTGACCAGCTCGACTTTGGCTTTCAGCGGCATTTCGTAGGAAGCGTTTTTGGCCTTGGCAGTTTTTTCGTCGTACTTGGGCTCGTCGAAGTAAAAGTCCTTGAAATACAAAGCCATGGCCTTGCCGGTGAAGTCTTCGATCGGGCTAATTTCGGCAAACAGCTCCCGCAACCCTTCGGTGATGAACCACTCGAAGGAATTGGTTTGCAGTTCGATTAAATTAGGCAGAGCCAGGACTTCAGTGTCGGGGTTCAGATACCGGCGGGCGAGGGTTTTGGCCAAACTAAAACTCCTTCTTGAATCTTATAGCGTTGTGACCTGGGCGGGGTCTAAGATCAAGAGGTTTTTCTAAACACATAAACCTAGGAGCGGGGCGCTCCCGGTGAATTTAAGCTTCCTCTTTAACCCCAGTTTGCCCGATAACTCACCCTCTGTCAATAGCTTTATCACTGCACTCTTCCCACCTCCTTCTCGCCGCGCCCCCTGCTTCTTAACTCCCATCTCCATGTGCGCGACTGCTTGTTCTTCAGCTTCTTACGCCCTCGCCCGCGAGGTATCGTCGCGGGCCACCGGTGATTATGTCTCCGAAGCTGAAGAACCGAGGTATTCCAAACTAAGAATTCCCGGCGGGTGGCACAGTTCGGGGGTCCCCCAGCGGCGCGCACGCAAGGAGCACCGCGGGGTGAACTGGGACAGGACCCGCCGCCCCAAAGGCAGGACCCGGAGGTCGCTATTGTTTGGCGATGATTTTATCGACCACGCCGTAGGCTTTGGCTTCGCTGGCATCCATCCAATAGTCGCGGTCGGTGTCCTTATGTACCTGGGCGATCGGCTTGCCAGTGTGATGGGCCAATATCTTATCTAATTCCTGGCGAGATTTTAAAACCTCGCGAGCAGTTATCTCAATGTCGGAAGGCGAACCGTGAAAGCCGGCCGAACCCTGATGGATCATGACTTTGGAATTGGGCAGGACAAAGCGTTTGCCTTTGGCGCCGCCGGCCAGCAAAATCGCCGCCATACTAGCCGCCATGCCCACACAAATGGTGGAGACATCAGGTTTAACCAGGTTCATGGTGTCATACATCGCCATACCGGCATACACACTGCCGCCGGGCGAATTGATGTAGAGCTGAATGTCTTTTTTGGGATCTTCGCTTTCCAGGAATAACATTTGCGCAATCACCAAATTGGCCACATCTTCATCGATTTCGGTGCCCAGAAAGATAATCCGATCTTTCAGCAAACGGCTGTAAATGTCATAGGCCCGCTCGCCCAGCTGGGTTTTTTCAATTACGGTGGGGATTAGAATTTGGTTCTTCATGCTTTCTCCTGTACGTACGACATTATTTTATCGATCGCTTTTCTAGATAGCAAATGGTCGCGGATTTCGTCGCGCAAACCTTGGCGTTC
>CAZHSX010000003.1:0-26401 GCA_964535275.1 uncultured Candidatus Saccharimonadales bacterium | reverse complement strand
TGATCCAGCACGGCGTTTTCGAACTGGCGTTGGGCCTGATGGCCTTTGTCCTCTTTGAGCTTAGACTCGATGTCGGTTTTGAGCTCACCCAGGGTTTTAAACGGACCGGCCAGCTCGGCTAATTTATCGTCAACCGACAGTGGGGTAATGGCAAAGACTTGGTGCAGCTTGATCTTAAACGTCACCATTTGGCCGGCCATGCTGGCTTCGCCGTAATCGGCCGGGAATTTAATGTCAAAGGTTTTCTCGTCCCCATCTTTTAACCCCACCAGTTGATCTTCAAAGCCGGGGATAAATTGGTTAGAACCCAGCGTCAGAGTGTAATTGGTGGCGCTGGCGCCTTTAACCGGCTGGCCGGCTTTTGAACCCTCAAAATCGATCGATACTTCGTCGCCAGCTTTAGCCGGACGATTGGCAATGGTGCGTCCAGCCAGGCGCTGGCGCAGGTCTTGGATTACTTGATCAATTTCCTCTGGCTTCACCTCAACTTTGGGTTTGGCTTGTTTAATCTTTTTGTAATCCGGTAGTTTGATGGGCGGTATTACCTCGACCGTGGCAGTGTATTCCAGCTCGTCAAACGGCACAAACTTGGTGACGCTGACTTGAGGATGATCCACTACCGGTAAGGCATGCGATTGCACGGCCTCGCCATAACTTTGCCCCAGCGCCGATTCCAGCACCTCGTGCTGAACCACGTCGCTGCCCAGCTCGCGCTCGATAATGTGATCGGGCGCCTTGCCTGGGCGGAAACCGGCCGCTTTGACTCTGGGCCGCAGTTCATCCAGGGTTTTGGCCACAATCGGTTTGAGGGCGCCGGCGTCTAGGGTGACTTTAAGCGTCACTTCGCCATCGGTTTGCTTGACGATTGATGAGTGCATAGGCCGGTATAATAACAGGTTTGGTTGCGGTTGGAAAGTATAAGTACTTACAAAAGAAGCGCCCGGCAGATTTCTGCCGGGCGCACTAGGTAGGCTAAATGCAATCTACGGCGCTTTGATTGGGATACCACACGTTCACTCCCTCAAGAGCGAAAACGCCGGATAGATTCCAATAGGCGCAAGCCGGATTAGCATAAGGAGCGTCATCTCTGCCAGCGAAGGCAATGCACTCGCAGCCATTGTAGCTCCAACCCAAGCCCCAGGGGGGCGGGTAGATCGTGCCGTTGACCGCCGGCGTTACCGATGTGACTATCTCGTTGGAGTTCCAGCAGTAAGTCACCGTTACCGTGAATGACGCCGAGTGATACTGCGGAATATATTCGCCACTGACAGGGTTGTAGTCGTAGTAGTCGGTGGTTGGCCCCACCCGGCGACAGTTGGACGGCAACGATGTGGCGGTACCAGCGGCTATCGCTATGCCCGACTCAGCAGCATCCTCTACGGCCTGCACCAGCGGCGGCGTGGGCGTAGCCGGGCTGGATGGCGGCGGGTCGGCGTGGGCCGGTGCAGCTGCCAGGCTGAAAAACACACCTGCCAGAGCCAGCAGTCTGACAAACCGGCTGGATACTTTCATGACAATCCCCCCTTGACTGGCTCACCACGGGTTGGCGAGCACACCTAGCTTGCACTAAAGGCCGTTTGGTCTTCGGCTGCTACTGCTACCGCGGCCGGCTGGTTGGTACCGGCCAGAACGTTGGCGTTTTTGGGCACGCGGCTGGTGACAATGTATTGGCCACAGCGGCCGCTGACATCCATGAACTTCCAGGACTCAAGCAAGGCGTTAGCGGTGTATTGGTATGTAACCCCGCCCGGACCCGGGTAGGTTGCTGTATTGGTAAACAGCGTAGCCGGTGAGCTCGCGGCCGGCGTGGGCACAAGGTGCAACACGGCCGGGCCGAAACCTCCCAGCTGCAAGCGGATCGTGCCGCCGGAACTGGTGTTAAGTTGTACGCCGCCGGCCGGCAACGGGCCGTACCAATAGCCGGTTGGCCCCAATGTTACTACCAGTTCAAACCAAGGACCGGCGCTGGGGCCGGCCGTGCCGGCTACCGGGCCAGCTTGGCTGACGGCCAATTGGGCCATGCCCGCCAGCCGGTGTTTTTTGTCAAGCACAAACAGATGACTAAGGACAAACCCGGAAGCACTGATGACGTGGGTTTCCCCGACCGCCGGCAACCCTTGGGCACCGGCACTTGTAACCGGTCCACCCAGCCCCAGCCAAGCCATAACCAGAAATACGGCAACACAACGACGCAATGTTCTCACCTCCTCCAAGATTTCAAGTAACGTCTGCGAGCGAATGAGCCATTAAAATAGCACAAAGCCAGCAAGACGTCAATCTAAAGCTGAAAAGCAAAAGCTCCATACAAAATCGTACGGAGCTTTGCCCGTTGCGGTGGGTCTAGGCCGTGCTGGGAACAGCAAGTCCCGATGGATGGCGCGAGCGACTAGCCGCTTCTGGCAAGCTGACTTTCCGCTTGGGGCGGTAAAGTAATGTCACCTTGCCGCCGCTAACGCCATACACCCGAAAACAGTTTTCTACTCCACATTGCCGTATGCCATGCTCCTTTTCCCCGATGAATACTGCTAGCAGTGAAGGCGAGTGGCCGACGCTGCAAACGGGAAGGACCCGAACCTCTGCCTCACCCGGCATACTTCCTCCCTTACCCGACTTTGGTCAGCCTGGCCGAACTTGGTTTCCGGGTCAGATCGATGATCGAGAACTTTCCGCGTGCGGATTGGCTTTGCCAGTCGAGCAGCAGCTCGATGTTCGCCCGCTCCACACCCGTGATCTCCCGTTCGAAGAAACGGCGGGTCGGCTGTGGCCTGGCCGCAGCTTCGACGAAGAAAGTTTCCTTGCAAACACTGCAGGCGTACAGGTTACCGCCGCAGCACTCAACCGTTGGGAAAAAGTGCCCGACCTTACATTTGATCTCCGCCATACACACCCCCACGCAACGGACAATTACAACCGACGCTAGTTCCCCCTTTCGCTCTGCGCCAAGTATGCGGCTTATGTTACAACTTCCAAGACAGGATGTCAATAGCGTTAATCGCTTGTGACAATGTCTAATAATTGCTGGTGCGGATGAGAGGACTTGAACCTCCAAGGGGTTTCCCCCACCAGGTCCTAAACCTGGCGTGTCTGCCATTTCACCACATCCGCTTACCGGCGCAAGTAAAAACTGAGTGAACTGTCGCCGTAGGTTTTGGTTTGCGTCAGACTCACCGATTTTAGCTCAGGAGCGGCTAGTTTGCTAGAGTGCGACAGCACCAACCGGCCGCCTGGCAACAACAGTTTTCCGAGCTGATCGATCACGGCCGCGTCTAATTTGGCGTAGGGCGGGTCGGCGATGACGAGGTTAAAACGCGGCTGGGAGTTCTCCGGCTGTTTCAGCCAGTTTTCCACGGACAGCTGCCACAGCACGAAGGCCTCACTAGCGCCCAGGCTTCTGGCATTAGACTGGATGACGGCCGCTGTCCTTTTGTCCGATTCGACTGCCTCTACGCTCAAAGCCCCGCGGCTCAGTGCCTCCAGCCCGGCCGCACCGCTACCTGCGTAAGCGTCCAGCATCATCAGCCCCTCAATCGGCCCGATGGCGTTGAACAGGGCCCCGCGGACTTTGTCGCCCAGCGGCCGCACGGCCTTGGTTCGCGGCTGGTCAATCCCCCGGCCGCCCCAGCGCCCTGCAATTATTCTCACGCCGATACCATCAGCTTTTCGGCCTCCAGGTAAGCCATCAGCCACACTAGGCCAATTAGTTGGATGGTGCGGGGCGCGATAACCTGACGCACGGTCTTGGCCAGCTTTTGGTTCCAGCCGCGCCGGTAAAATTTAGAATACAAGTCCAAGCCGGCAATGTCTTTGGCCTCGCGCCGGAAAAATTCCAGCAGCCCGACTTTTTTGGCTTGGGCTAATTTAGCTTCGTCCAGCCGGGTTTTGATTGGCGCCATCAGCAGGGCCGATGCTACGCCGATTTCAAAAAACATGTGGGTGGACAGTACGCCCTTCATGCCCAGCCAGGCCCAGTTTTTGCGCAGCCAGCTGATTTCGGAATCTTCGCCGAACAACTCTTCCTTCTTTTCGTCGTAGGGAAAATGATGAGCCGGCGTTAAGCCGTCGGCCAGGTAATGCGCCAGCCAACTAGCCTCAAAAGCCGCCCGGGTTTGGTCGCCGCCGGTCAGCGCCTTAACCAGCTGGTCGTAATGACTGGTGATCAGGCGGGGCAGTTCGCCGCTATGTTCACCCGGATCGTACATGTGGCTGGTGTCTGCCACCACGCCATCCGGCAACTTAATGCCCAGCTTAGATTTGACGCCGTCAGGACCGTTAACACCTTCGAAATGCAGAATGTCGCGCAGCGGCGGAAAGGTGGCCGCACCAAAATAGGGCGCTACCATATGGTAAGCCGCCGTGTCGAATCTTTGATGCACCCCCAGGCGCTTGACCACGCGCTTAGGAGTTATAAAGCCAGAATACATTGATAATCACCTTAATCGAGCGTGGTGACGGCCTTTAAACGGTTGACCTGCTCGAGTACCAGCGGGTATTTTACCATTATTTGCGGGTCCTGGCTAAAGGCGCTGGCCGCCTGCCGCACTTCGGCAAGTAGCGGAGCGTCATTGATGTCGGCCAGTCGCAGGTCTAGGTCGCCGTGCTGGCGCAGGCCGTAAATTTGGCCGGGGCCGCGAATTTCCAGGTCAATTTGGGCCAGCCGGAAACCGTCGTGGGTTTTTTCCATTGCCCGCAAGCGTTCAGCAGCGGCCGGAGTCCGCTCTTCGGTCACCAAGTAACAATGGGCTTGCTGACCAGCCCGGCCAATCCGGCCGCGCAATTGGTGCAAGCTGGCCAGGCCAAAGCGTTCGGCGCTTTCGATTATCATCAAACTGGCGCGCGGGATGTCGATGCCGACTTCGACGACGGTGGTTGAGACTAATATGTCGATTAAGCCCGACGCGAAGCGGCTCATGACCGCTTGTTTTTCGACCGAGCTTAATTTACCGTGCATCAGGCCGATGCGGCGGTGCTTAAAAACGGTTTTTTGTAAACGGGCAGCTTCGGCTTCGACGCTCTTGGTATCGGAATCGGACGCTTCGATCAACGGGCAAACCACAAATACCTGTTGACCTTGTCCGATCAGCGCGTCGATGTGCCGGTACACCGCCTGGCGATCTTTGTCACTCACGACCTTGGTGATCACCGGCAAGCGCCCGGGCGGCAGTTGGTCGATGACCGAAATATCCAGGTCGCCGTACACCGTTAAAGCCAGAGTGCGCGGGATCGGCGTGGCCGTCATGGTTAAAAGATGCGGCAGACGGCCGGCCTTTTGTTTTAAGATCCGGCGCTGGTTAACGCCAAAACGATGCTGCTCGTCTACCACTACCAAGCCGAGATTTTTAAATTTGACGTCTGAAGACAAGAGGGCGTGAGTGCCAATCAACAGGTCAGCAGGCTTTGGTTTAGACTTGGGGGTTTTAGACTTCGCCAGCACCAGCTCTAGGTTATAACCCAGCTGCTTGAATAAAGGTTCAAGGTTGGCAAAGTGCTGACGGGCCAAGATCTCGGTGGGCACCATTAACGCCGCTTGGTAACCTTGACTTAAAGCCATCGCCGCCGCCAAAGCCGCCACCACCGTCTTACCGCTGCCCACGTCGCCCTCCAGCAGCCGGTTCATCGGCCGATCTTTGGCCAAATCCTGCAATATTTGCCAGGCCGCCTTGCGCTGGGCGCCAGTCAATTCAAATTCCAGAGAAGACACAAACTGCTTGGCCACGGCTTCATCGAACTTAATCACTGGCGCGGCTTCGGTTTTAATTTCGTTTTTAATCACCAGCGACGCCAGCATCAAGTAAAACAACTCTTCAAACGCCAGCCGGCGGCGGGCCTGCTGCATCTTTTCAAGCCTAGACGGAAAATGGATTTGGGCCACAGCTTCGGCCCGTGACATCAATTGATACTGTGTGAGCACCGACTGGGGCAGCGTCTCGGGCAGGTCGATTGCCTGTAATGCCAGCGGCCCAATCAGCCCGCGTAGCTGCTTACTGGACAGACCTTCGGTTTCGGGATAAATCGGCACAATCCGGCCGGTGTTACGCCGAGGCTTGTCGGCGGCCTCAATTTCCGGCGATTGCAGGGCTAAATCATTATTTTTAAACTCCAGCTTGCCGCTAGCCACCACTTCACTCCCGGGCGGGAAACTGGCCGCCAAATACGGCTGATTGAACCATACGGCCTTGAGGGTGCCGGTACCGTCGCTCAAAATGGCCTCGGTGATACTTAAGCGGCGAGTGTGAGCCCGACGGCTAGCGATGGACATAATTTGCCCGTGGATAGTGACTAGGCCGGGTTTAATCTGCTTGATAGGCGTAGTTTTCGAATAGTCGTCGTAACGGCGAGGGTAGTGGGTCAGCAGGTCGCCGACATCGCGGATGTTCAGCCGCGCCAGTTTGGCGGCCATAGCACCGCCGACGCCCTTGAGGTAGCGGACGTCCTTTCCCAGATCAATCATTTGATCTTCAGGCGAATGTAGCGGCGGCCAACTTTTATTAGATCCCCGTCCTTAGGATGAATGTCGGAGTCTTCGGTTTGCAAGTCGTCATTGAAACGCACACCCTTCTGTTCGATCAAGCGGCGGGCTTCGGATTTGGATTTGGCCAAGCCCACTTCCACCAATAATTGCGTCATCTGAACCGGTTTGGACTGCAGCTGCACGGTCGGTACCGTTTCAGGCACCCCGCGGTCGCGGAACTGCTGGTTAAAAGCCGCCTCGGCAGCTTCAGCTT
The DNA here is from genome assembly GCA_964535275.1 of uncultured Candidatus Saccharimonadales bacterium. Lineage (GTDB taxonomy): Bacteria > Patescibacteriota > Saccharimonadia > UBA4664 > CAZHSX01 > CAZHSX01. The sequence goes on along the minus strand of CAZHSX010000003.1, from coordinate 19,679 downwards.
TGGCTGTGCCATGGTAGAGCGCCACAATCTCGCGGGCCAAGCTGGCCTTGGCATCGCGCGGGTTGGCTCCGGCTCCCAGAGTTTTCACCAATTCCTTAATTTGGGCCAGCGGCACATCGGTGCACAGTTCGTAGTAAGGAGCAATCAATTCATCCGGCAGACTCATTATTTTACCAAACATGTCCGCTGGGGCATCTGTTAACCCTACGTAGTTGCCCAGGCTCTTACTCATCTTTTGTTGGCCGTCCAGACCCACCAGCAGTTTGGTCATTAAAATTTGCTGCGACCGCTGGTTCAACTTTTTTTGCAGATCACGGCCGGCCAGCAGGTTAAAGCGCTGATCGGTACCGCCGAACTCCACGTCGGCTTCCAAAATTACCGAATCATAGGCTTGCATCACGGGATATAGTAGCTCATGCAGGCCCAGTTCATTACCGGCCTTAAGGCGAGCCCGAAAGTCTTCGCGCTCAATCAGCTGCGCCACCGTAAACTGACCGGCAATGCCTAATAGGTCGCCAAAGCTCCATTTATCCAGCCACTCGCTGTTGCGGCGGATTTCAGCTTTGCCAATGTCTAAAATTTTACCGGCCTGATCCAGATAGGTTTGGGCGTTGGCGGAAATAACTTTTTCGGTTAGCACCGGGCGGGTTTTGTTCTTGCCCGATGGGTCACCGATGCGGGCCGTCATGTCGCCAATGAGCAGAATGACGGTGTGACCAAGATCCTGAAAAGCCCGTAATTTGCGCAGTGCTACGGCATGCCCCAGATGAAGATCAGAGCTAGACGGATCCACGCCAAATTTTAGCCGCAACTTCTTCTTGCCCTTTAATTCCTTTTCCAGCTCGGCGCGGACAATAATGTCGTCAACTGCCCTGGTTAACAAATCTTCCATGAGGTTAATGTTAGCACAAACCATCAAGCATAAATGTTATGATTAAAGCAAGATGAATCGCGAAAAACCCACAGGTGGCGAGGGCGAAGAATTCAAGGCTGGCGAAAATGAATACGCGCAACTATCTTCACCTGAGCAAGTACCGGGGAAAAGTGAGGTTATTCCGCCACAGAATGAAGAAGCACCTCAAATAAACCTCGACGTGCCATTAACTCGCACCGCCTTAGCGGAAAAGTTGGGTCACGCCCCAAAAACAGTGGCTCGCGCACTTGAGAATCTGAGACCGCAATACCCGGACTTAGTAGGACCGGGGACAAACAGCAAGGGTGCGGCTGTGGAACTAATTCAGCCCGAATTGCAACGCTACATAGCCGAGCAACTCTCAGAATATGAGAAAGCACCTAGTGGGTGGATGACCAATAAGCACTTGGCCAGAGAATTAAAGGTAGCCGAAGAAACAGTCAAAGCATTCGCGGATTCAATAAGAGGAAGGGTATCCGATCTGCCCGAGAATCACGTCTTTTTAGATCGAGCGAGGCGGCCCAAAGAGCAGTACCCACCCCAGCTTGTTCATCTAATTCGCACCGATCTTGAAACCAGCAGGGCGGGCTCCGGTTATATGACAAGAAGTGCGCTTTCTAGAGAAATTGGTGTAAGCGACACAACGGCCAAAAAAATTATCAATAGGCTGAAATCGGAGCGCCCAGAATTATTTGAAGTTCGTCGCCACCCCACAAAAGGAGGGTCTTACGAAATGCTTAGTCCCGAGGCGGTAGCAATCGTAAAAAGCTCCTTTTCCGAAATAGAAACATTACCCCAAGATTGGGTAGCAATTTCTAAAATGGTCAAAAAAACAGGCGTCAATGCAAATAGCATCCAGAAGTTGCTAGAGCCTCTGCGCCGAGAACATCCCGACTGGATCAAAACGGGGCGAACTGTTGGCGGCTCAGGACAGATTACGGAAAGGTTTAGCCCTGAAGCAGTAGCCCATATTGAAAATGCTATTGTAAACAGGGAAAGTGTACCTGGCGACTGGCTAACAAGGAGGTCAGCGGCTAGGGCGGTGGGTATATCCGATCCAACTATGAAGATTGAAATGGATAGTTTGAAAGCGGAATCCCCCGAACTGATCAAGCTGGGGTATTCACCCAAGGGGGTCATTCGTGAGTACGTGTCACCTGAGGGAGTCGAAATAATTCGGGCAAAAAGGGAATCAACTGCAGAGAGACTCGCGAATAGTGAGCGGTTAAACAACAATCTTAAATCATTTCTAGAGGAGGTTGCCCAAAACGAATCGCCCAGTGCTCAGGAATTTCGCCAGCTAACTTCTCTGTTTGGCTCCGAACGGACGCTTGACATTCTTTATCTCCATCATCCGGAATACAAAAAAATCCCGGTCCCCTATTTGCGCAGTATCTTGCCCGAATACTTAGGTGATTATTTTGTAATCCACGGTGAGATCGAAATCGGGGGTCTAGAAAAAGGCGCCGGATATCTGGTCGACTCCGACTTGCGTGAAAGCTTAACCGAAGTCATGAAAGGCAGCGCTCTGCGATTTTACAACGAAACCAAGCGTCAAGATCCGGGCCGGGACGATCGCGAAATTCTACGGGCGTACACCATCCAATTGCGCGAGCAATCAGCGGGATTCACAAACGAGCAGCTGGAAGGCGTTATTAATACAGTGGAAAAATACTATGATGCCTTGTTCGAGCAAATCAACAAACCCGATAATTTGGTGGACGAGCTGAAACCCGACCGGGCATTCCCGGACATTAACCAGCGGATTAACATAAGGGAAGTTGCCGACAAGTACAAGATATTAATTGCTGATGAAATGGGGGTAGGTAAAAGCGCCTCGGCAATCTTGGCTAAGGAATCACTGGGCGTCAAACAGGCTTTGATCGTAGTGCCAAGTAACGTTGTGGGGGTTTGGCAAAATTACCTATCCGACAAGCGCTCTGAAACCGGTGAGCCGATTGGTTACTTTAAAGCCGGGCAGGCACCAAGAGTGTTAACCATTGAAGATCCCAAGGATTTAGAAAAAACCGATCTGGCCGGCTATAATTACGTGCTTTTATCCCAGGAGCGTCTAAGCGACCAGTACGTTGAGGCTTTAGGCAAGCTTAAATATGACATGCTGATTGTCGATGAAGTGCACAAACTGAAAAACATTTCTAGCGGCACCCGCGCCGAAAACTTAACCAAGCTGGCCGAAAAAATTAATGGCGGTGAAGAGCAGCAGTATCTAGCCCTGCTCTCCGGCACACCCGCGCCCAACAAAGTCGGCGACATCGCTATGGTTCTCAAACTTTTATACCCCGAAAAATTCGCGGATATCCGCGACAGCGAGCTGACCAGCCAAATCTTGCAGGGCGACATGTTGGATTTACGCTCTCTACTAGTACCGCGCATGGAAATGAAATCACTGGGCGAAAGCATCCCCATGCCGCGCTTGGAAGAAAAATTACACTCGATAAAACTGTCGAACCGAGAACGGGAAGTTTACAACGTTTTACTGGACGAGGACGAGCTAACCGCCAGCCAAAAATTGCAGACTTTGCGGCAATATAGTCTAAACCCAGAATTGCTTGACCCCACGCCGGGCATTGAAAGCACTAAAGTTATGACTGTTAATTCGGCCCTGCGAGACAGCTTTGTTACCAAGGACAAGGTGGTGATGTTCGTTAACGGTTATATTGAGGGTGTAATCCGCGGTGAGAGCAACATCCTGGAGCGGCTGAATGTTCCTCCGGGCGTTGAGATCCGAACTATCGAGGGCAACGTTAACAAAGAAGAGCGCACAGCCATCCAGCAAGAATTGCAGGATCCGCAAAAACGAATTTTATTAGTCGTCAGTGGCCAGACCGCCGACGTGGGCGTGGATTTTTCGGGTGCTCAAGAATTATTCTTTTATAACGAGCCCTGGACAGAATATGACAAGCGTCAGCAAATGGGCCGAGTTTACCGACCGGGTTTGAAAGAAGACCTAACCGTAACGACATTCTATACCGAAGGCACGATCGAGGAGGGTATACATTACTATATTGAAGATAAATATCATGCGGTCGAAAAATTACTGCGCGGCATACCCTTATCGATAATCGAACGTGATTTGTTAAGACATAATGAACCTAACGGGCCCAATTTGGAAATCCACCCGGAGTTCGCCAAATATTGGCAATCCGCCCGCGGGAATTTGCTTAAGATATTCGGCAGCGTTAAGGGGCCAGCCTTTGGTGAAACCGAGTTTAAACAGTTCCTCAAGCGCTACGGCCAGCTCTATGCCGACAGTTACATTGAAGTCGGCAGCCGCAGCTATCAAGCCAACGCCAGTCGGTTGGCCGCGACTTTAATTGGTAACTTTGCCCAGGCCAAGAAACTGCAACCAGCCGACATCCACATCCTGGATGTAGCATCGGGTCCCGAGATGCTAAAGCGCCACATCGCCGAGCCGTATGCCGAGCGCGTCTTTAGTTTGGATATCAATGCTGAGCACTTTAAACCGGCGGGCGACAAAAGAACGGTGGGTAGTTTTTTGCACCTTCCAGTTAAAAACAGTTCCATTGACTACGCCAACCTGTCGTTGGCCTTTCATTACACCAGTTTTTTGCCAAGCAAACATCAGTATGAGCGCGTTGAGGTTATTAAAGAATTAAATCGGGTTCTGAAACCTGGCGGTCGGGTCGTGATGAGTCTGATCTATAACGAAGACCTCAAGGATACGGAGGCATTCTATCAAGCCATGGCTAAGTGCGGTTTTGCAGTGGTCGAACCGGACGCCGGTGAAGTGGAATCCGGCAAGAGCTTCCGCGCCCGGTTAATCACGTTGGAGAAAACAGCGGACTGCCCACAAGATATTAAGGAATTAGTTAAAGTCTTGGGGCCGGAAGGATTAAAAAGTTTTAAAACCGCCCGCCAAAAAGGCTCACTACGCAACTCATATAAAATCGCTACCAGCTTCGTAGTGGACGATCAGCGCCATATCGAAACTCAATTCAACCAGGACGACCAAAAAGTTCTAGAGGAGGAGCAGCAAACAATTGCTACTCTTGAGGGATTAAAAGCACGGTGGGGTTCGATCGAAGGTATTCCCAAGGAAGAGATTTACAAACTGGCACATGTGGCACGAATCCGAGCTGGGAAAAAATATTTGCTGTTCAAGACTTTGCAATCTGGATCGGGGGCGGTAGTGGTGCGGTAAGCAAAAAGCGGGGTTCAAACGAACCCCGCTCGAAATGGCCGACTAGATGATACTAACCGTGCGGCCATTAAAGCTGACTTTGCCTGTCAATTCTCCTTTGATACCCAATGCCCTGCAGACCTGACCGGGGTTTGAAAAAACCTTACCCCTTAGACTGATGCTGTCAATCCGCACACAGGTGTTGTTTGCACCCGTGCGCAGGAACAGCATGCAATGCCCACGGTACGCAGCCGCATAAGCATCGACTGGGCGTGGGCCGAATAGAGGTCGGCGGTCAATCCAGTTGGCGTTGTCAGCAGCAGACTGCGGCAGCACTCGCAGAATTGTGCCCTGCTTGCTGCCAAACTGCAAATCCTTGCCAACAAGCTCGGTGGCAACTTTGCGCGGAGAACGCGCAAAGAAGGAATTCATGTTCGATTCCTTTCGGGTCGATTTCAAGGTTATAATACCATACCATACTTTTGCAAAAAGACAATACTTAGCCGTCAGCCTGGCGGCAACGGTGGTATAATAAAGCGCAAGGATTTATGGCTAGCACAAAAACACCCCGCCAAGTGCGGCGGCGCAAGACGCGCCAATTTAAACTTCAGACGCTGCTAAATAAGTTTAAGCCTAGCCGGCTGAAAGCTTATTGGTTTAGCAAAGCCGGGCGCAAGATGGCCCTTAAAATTATAGGCGGCGGTTTTTTGGTGATCGTGGCCGTGTTTTTGTTCTACGCTAAAGACCTGCCCAGCCCATCTAAGCTCAATGCCATCGTCGGCGCCCAAACCACCAAATTCTACGACCGCACCGGCCAAACCGTGCTGTACGAAGTCTACGGCGACAAAAACCGCAGTGTGATTGATTTTAACCAAATGCCGGATAACATTAAGCAGGCCACTGTGGCCGTGGAGGACAAAAATTTCTACAAACACGGGGCCTTCAGCGTATTTTCCATCCTACGGGCGGCCTTCGTGGACTTGTTTCATCGCGGTAGCGGTATCCAAGGCGGCTCCACCATCACCCAACAGTACGTTAAAAATGCCTTGCTAGCGCCTGATCGTTCGATTGGCCGCAAGGTCAAAGAATTAATTTTATCGATTGAAATCGAGCAATTCTATAAAAAAGATGACATTTTAAAGCTGTACCTCAACGAAATCCCCTATGGCACCGGCGCGTATGGCATCGAAGCCGCCAGCAAAACTTATTTTAAACATCCGGCCAGCCAACTGTCGCTAGACGAGGCGGCTATGCTAGCGGCCATCCCCCGCGCGCCCACCTACTATTCGCCCTACGGTCAGCACACAGATGATTTGATTGCCCGCAAGAACTTGATTTTGGACCTAATGGTGGAGCAAAAATACGTCACCCAAGCCCAAGCTGACGCCGCCAAGCAAATCGACGTGCTGGCTAAAATCCCCAAAACCCGCAACCTATACGGCAACGTCATCGCCCCCCATTTCGTACTTTATGTGCAGGAACAATTAGAAGCCAAGTATGGCACCAAGGTGGTGACCGAGGGTGGCCTAAAGGTAATTACAACCCTGGACCTTGCCAAGCAAAAGGCGGCCGAAGACGCCATTGCCAAAAACATGAAGAACGTGCGAGCCCTGGGTGGCAGCAACGCTGCGCTGGTGTCGGGCGACCCCAAAACTGGCCAAATCCTATCGATGGTGGGCAGTTACGACTTTAGCGATCCTGACTTTGGTGCCTTTAACGTCGCTATCTCAAACCGTCAGCCCGGCAGTAGTTTTAAACCGTTTGTTTATGCCACGGCCTGGGGCAAGCAAACGGCCCCGACCTACGGCCCCGGCAGTACGCTGTACGACGTTCCTACCGACTTCGGCGGCGGCTACCGGCCCACCAACTACAGTAACCACGATTACGGCGTCTTGAGTATGCGTCAATCGATCGGCAACTCACTAAACGTACCATCGGTCAAGGTGTTGTATCTGGCCGGAGTCAAAGAATCGATCGCCACCGCCCACGCCATGGGTATAACCACACTCAACGATGATCCCGGCAATTATGGCTTGAGTTTGGTGCTTGGTTCTGGCGACGTTAAGTTAGTGGACATGGTTAACTCCTACGAGGCTTTTGCCGCCGGCGGCCAGCACAACCCCTCCACGCCAATCTTAAAAATCACCGACTCCAAAGGTGCTACCCTGGAAGAATTTAAACCGCCGACGCCCAAGAAAGTTATTGATCCCCAGGTAGCCTACCTAATGTCAAACGTCCTAAGCGACCCCAGCGCCCGCACCATCACCTTTGGCAACTTCGCCCCCTTTAATGTCCCCGGTCACACTACCGCTATTAAAACCGGCACCACCGAATTTTTCCGCGACGCCTGGACCATGGGCTACACGCCATCGCTGGTCGCGGGAGTTTGGACCGGTAATAATAACAACAAACCGATGTCTAACGTGGCCGGCGCCATCGCTGCCCCGATTTGGCACGACTTTATGGTGGCCGCCCTGGCCGGCACGCCCAACGAAGACTTTGTCCGCCCGCCCGGCATTCAAACCGTTACCCTAGACACCAACACTGGCCGCCTGCCCGGCCCCAGCCCCAAAGCCACCCGCACCGACCTCTTCCCGTCCTGGTACAAGGCGCCGGCCTTCACCGACAGTAAAAGCGCCACCATCGACAAAGTCTCGGGGCTGCTAGCCACTGACTGCACGCCGCCTTTGGCTAAGCAAACAGCTTACTCCAGCGAAATCCATGCCGAAATTCCATCTTCCGACCCAGCTTACGGGCGCTGGGAACCGCCGGTGGCCGCGCTGGCCGCCAGCTTGGGCTATGCCAACGGCGGCAGTTTGCCGACCGCTTCTGATAATGTCCATAATTGCAACGACACTAAGCCCAGCGTCACCCTGACCGTTAACGACATCGGCAGCGGTGTGGTGGACATTAAAGCCCAGTGGTCGTCGGGCACCTTTACCGTTAACAAACTCGACATATTGATGGATGACCAAATTATCAGCACCCAACAGCCGGGCGGCTCGGGAACCTACGAATTTGATTACCAGGCTCCCAACGGCAGCCACACCTTTAAAGCTATCGTCACCGATACCGGGCTGTACCAGGCCGAGGACGACAAACCGCTAAACATCACCGATTCCGGACCGATCGACTTCCATGGCACCAGCCCCACTGGCACCCATCATGGGTTGAATGTTAACTACCAATGGACCAGTTATCCGGCCAGCGGTGTGACCTACCAGCTATTCGTTGACGGCGCGGCTGTCGGCGGATCCACCAGCAGCACTTCCGAAATAGTTAACGGCACCGGTATTGGCAGCCACACTTGGCACGTCCAGGCCATTAGCGGCGGCAGCGTGGTATCGACCACAGCCGATATAACTTACACCAACGCCCCCTAATCAGCTTTGATATAGCTTTCCAGCCGGTCGACCAGTTTAAAAAATTCTGGACTGCGCTGGGCCCGCGGTCTTGGCAGTTTGTTGTTGATTTCATGTATGATCGTGCCTGGCCGGTCGCTAAATACCAGAATACGATCGGCCAGCATGACCGCCTCCTCGGCTAGGTGCGACACCATCACGATGGTTTTGCCAGTGGTTTTCCAAATTTGTAGCAAATCTTCGCGCAACTCCCGGGCCGTAAAGGCATCTAGGGCCGAAAACGGCTCGTCCAAGATCATGACTGCCGGGTTAATCGCTAGGGCCCGGGCCAGCCCCACCCGTTGACGTTGGCCGCCAGACAGTTCACGCGGATGGGCCGATAGCAGTTCACCGAGTCCAAGGTTGGTGCCCTGCTTGGAAGCCGCTGCCCGACGCCGGGCAGCCGATATGCCGTACATCTTCAGGCCATAGGCAATGTTGTCTTGCACGTTCAGCCATGGCATCAGGCCAAAACTTTGGAATACAAAGCCAATCCGCTCGGGCCGGTTCAACACCTGCCCGCTGGTGGGCTTCTCCAGCCCCGCCATAATCCGCAGCAGGGTCGATTTACCGCAGCCGCTGGGGCCCATCAGGCACAAAAACTCTCCCGGCGTAACGGCCAGGTTCACATCTTGCAGGGCCGTTTGCTTAGAACCCTCAACCGTAAAAATTTTCTCGATGTGCTGGACTTCGAAATTGCTCATTTTAAGTTTCGCTCGTGTATTTGGTGTAACGGTGCAATAACGGCAACCAGACAGCTTGGTTGATAATAAAGATTAGTAGCAGGTAAGTTAAGATGCCCAACGCCAGTAATGCCCCGCGGCCGGCCTGGCTGATGTCACCCAGGTAACGACCAGCGCCGGCCACGCCAGCGATAATTTCGGCACCAACGATAACGTCCCAGGCCTCACCCCAACTCACAATCGAGCCGGACATGATGGCCGGACGCAGCATCGGCAGACGGAAATAAGTTAATAACCGCCAGCCGCGAGCACCAAAGATTTTGGCAGCTTCGTATTGATCCTGACGCTGCTCTTTGACGCCGCCCACCACGGCAAATAAAATCGGCCAGATCATGGCGATGACCAAAATGATAATGACGGCCAGCGAAGTATGGCCAAAGTAAAACACCAGTAGCGGCAGCAGGGCAAAGCTGGGAAAACTTTGGGCTACGTCTAGAATCGGCAGCAAAACGGCTTCGATGACGGTGGAACTGACGGCAATCAAGCCCAGAATCAAAGCCAGGACCAGTGAAATAAAGTAAGCAATTATGACCCGAGCTAAGCTGACACCAAATCCCTCGAGCAAAGCGCCTTGGTTTAACGACGGCCTCATTACGAATATAACGGCGGCGATGGCGGCCAGCAAAAAGGCCAACGAAGCCAGGTGTAGGCGGCGATGGCTTTTCTGCATCCGAGCGGCTTGGTGATAACGATGGTTATACCGCATATGGTTATTGTAGCACCCAGCGGTTGGGTTATGATGTCGGTATGGATAAACGCGTGGTGTGGTTGCTGGCTGGCATCGGGATGACAGTCGGCGGTTGGCTGCCGGACTTGTGGGGCGCCGGGTTATTTTCGCTCTGGAGCCTGGTATTAGGCGCAACCGGCGGATTCTTGGGCATTTGGCTGGCTAGTAAAATTTCGGGTTAACGATGATGCTTGCGGTCGAGCTCGGTCAAGTAGCGTTTGCGCAAGCGCAAGTTGAGCGGGGTGACTTCCAGTAACTCATCGCTTTCAATAAAGTCCAGGGCTTCTTCCAGTGACAGGTCGGTGAAAGGAATCAATTGGGTAGTCATATCAGTCGTCGAGGCCCGCACATTAGTGAGTTTCTTTTCCTTGCAGGCGTTAATTACCATGTCGTCGCTGCGGCGGTTCAAGCCAATAATCATGCCTTCGTACACCTTGGTACCCGGGCCAACAAACACTTCGCCGCGGTCTTCGGCCACTTTAAGTCCGTAAGTTACGGCTGTGCCGGTTTCGGCGCTAATTAACACCCCATTGCGTAGTTTGGCCAGCGGCTCGCCCAGCGGTTCATAGCCAATTAACAAACTGTTCATGGTCATAGTGCCTTTGGTGCCGGTCACCAAGATGTTGCGCAAACCCAATAGCACGCGGGTGGGCAAGTTGTACACCAACTGGGTGACGCCCTTGGTCATAGGCTGCATTTGCTTCAGCTGGGCCTTACGGCGGCCCATTTCGCTGGTAACGGCACCCACATAATCCTCGGGCACCTCTATAATTAGTTCCTCGACCGGCTCCAAGGTCCGGCCGTTTTCTTCCTTGGTCACTACCGTCGGGCGGCCAACTTCCAGTTCATAGCCTTCGCGGCGTAAGGTTTCGATTAAAATCGACAGGTGCAGCTCGCCGCGGCCGCTGACCAAAAAGCCGGCGTCTTTTTCGACCACCCGCAGGCTGACATTAGTTTCTAACTCTTTTTGCAAGCGGGCGGCGATTTGGCGCGAAGTTGTAAACTGGCCTTCACGGCCGGCAAACGGCGAGGTGTTGGGTCCCATCACCACCTGCAAGGTCGGGGCTTCAATTTCCATGGCCGGCAAAGCGTCAGGATGGTCGGGATCGGCTAGGGTGGCGCCAATTTGGGCACCGGCGATACCGGTTAACTGCACGATTTCACCAGCGCCGGCCCGACTAACCTCTAGGCGGTTGAGTCCGGCCGAAATTAGGACTTTGTCGATCTTGGCTTTGGTCAGGCTGCCGTCTTTGGCAATTAAGGCCACACTTTGACCGGCGGCCACGGTACCGCGTTGGACGCGGCCGACGGCGTATTTGCCATTGTAGCTGTCCCAGTCCAGAGCCGTCACCAGCATCTGGAAAGGCGCGTCCATGGCGGCCTTGGGCGCCGGAAGGTGATGAATAATGGCTTCAAAAATGGGGGTTAAATCCCCGTCCACATTGTGGTCGTCGGGCACATTGGCGTAAGCCCGGCCTTCGCGACCGACGGCATAATAAACCGGAAAATCCAGTTGTTCGGAGCTTACGGCCAGGTCTAAAAACAAGTTGCCGATTTCGGCTTCGACTTCGGCCACCCGGGCATCACGCTTGTCGATTTTGTTAATCACTACCAGCGGCTTCAGCCCCAGGGCCAAGGCCTTGGTGAGCACGAACTTGGTTTGCGGCATCGGGCCTTCCTGAGCATCTACCACCAAAATTACCCCGTCGGCCATGTTCAGGGTGCGTTCAACCTCGCCCGAAAAGTCGGCGTGGCCGGGAGTGTCGATAATGTTAATTTTGTGCTGGTTAAACTCCACCGCCGTAGTTTTGGCTGAAATCGTAATGCCGCGCTCGCGCTCCAGCTCGCCGGAATCCATAATCAGCGACTGACTCATTTCGGCTTGGTTGTCGCGAAAAGCTTTGGACTGCTTTAATAGCCCGTCGACCAGGGTAGTTTTACCGTGGTCAACATGGGCAATAATGGCGATGTTGCGAATTTTGGCCGGGTCGCGCATGAAAAGCTACTATACCAGAAACGCTTATATTAGACAAACGGCCGCCAATGTGCGATACTTGGCGTAATTGTTAGATGAATACCGAGCTCTTTATATCTCGCCATTCATCAGCGAGATATTATTAAACCAAGGTATTCATGTCACGCAACTCATTTGGGATGCCGGCCAGCCCGCGCAGCGGCGGCACCTTCCGCAATTCCCACCGCTATAACCAGCGACCCAAGCGCCAAGGCGCCTACATTAACCCCGAAAAATTTGTCAATAAGGCGGTAGCGCCGGTGGATCAACCTGTCTACCAGCCGAGGCATAAGTTTAGCGATTTTAGCTTTACCGAAGCCCTAAAGGGCAATATTGCCGCCAAAGGCTATACCACCCCCACTCCCATCCAAGACCAAGCCATCGCGCCGGTTCTAGCCGGCCGGGACTTAATTGGCCTGGCCAATACGGGCACCGGCAAAACGGCGGCTTTTATACTGCCGATTATTAACCGCCTGCAGCTAGCCGGCGGGCGCGGGTTGGTGCTGGTGGTGGTGCCGACGCGCGAGCTGGCTACCCAAATCGACGAAGAGTTTCGCGCCTTTGCCCGCGGCCTGCACTTATATTCGGCCGTTTGTGTCGGCGGCTCCAGCCTGCACCGCCAAATCGCGGCACTGAATCGCCGACCGCAGGTGGTAATCGGCACCCCGGGCCGGCTCAAAGATTTAGTTGGCCAAAACGTCCTGCGCCTAGGTGCCACCAACGTATTGGTGCTGGACGAAGCCGACCGCATGTTTGACATGGGCTTTATCCGCGACATTCGTTTTTTAGTAGCCCAGCTACCGGCCAGCCGTCAGTCACTGTGCTTTAGCGCCACCATGCCGCCCGAAGTTACCCGCTTGGTGCACGAGGTCCTGCGCGATCCGGTGACGATTACCGTGCGCACGGCCGAAACCAGCCAACAGGTGGAGCAAGACGTTATTAAGGCAGTATCCAAAGAACATAAGATCGAGCTGCTGCACGCGTTATTGCGCCAGCCGGAATTCGACAAGGTGCTGGTATTTGGCCAAACCAAATGGGGCGTGCAAAAACTGGCCGATAACCTAGCCAAGCGCGGGCATTCGGTCGAAGCCATTCATGGCAACAAATCCCAGCCCCAACGTCAACGCGCCCTGGAGAACTTTAAGTCCGGGCGCGTCAAAGTGCTGGTGGCTACCGACGTGGCCGCCCGCGGACTGGACATCCCTGATGTTAGCCACGTGGTTAACTTTGACCAACCCAATACTTACGATGATTACATTCATCGGGTGGGCCGCACTGGCCGGGCCGGCAAAACCGGCAAAGCCCTGACTTTCGTCAGTTAGCTGACATCCGGCTGAACGCCGGTTTGATTTGTCTGATCGATCAAGCGGTCTTCGATTTGACCGGTGCTGGATGGGTGAGCCGGTTTTTGGTGGGGACGCTGGCTGCGACCGCGACGCTGCCGAGAATGCCCACCGCCATTGCCATTGCCGTTATTGGCATTGCCAGCTTTGCCCTTAGGCGTAGCAAAGATCATTTTGCCGGCTACGGTTTGGAAGACGCGGGTGACCTCGGTCATGACTTCCTGGCCAATCATTTTGTCCCCGTTATCCACCACGATCATGGTGCCGTCGGGTAGGTAGCCCACGCCTTGGCCGCGCTCCTTGCCGGCCTGGACGATTTTGACGCTCAGCTCCTCGCCCGGCAGTACCACCGGCCGGATGGCGTTAGACAATTCGTTAACGTTGAGCACTCGCACGCCCTCGATGGCGGCCACGCGGTTCAGGTTATAATCGGTGGTTAATATTTCGGCACCCAGCTGCTTGGCCAGCGCCACCAACTTGTGGTCCACCTCTTTAATGTCAGTCGGATCGCTATCAATAATTTCGGTCTGAACGCCCTCGGCCTGGCGCAGTTCGTTTAAGACTTCCAACCCGCGGCGGCCGCGGCCGCGGCGCATGGCCTGGTCGCTGTCGGCAATGTTTTGCAGCTCGGCCAGGACAAAACGGGTAATTAACAGCTTACCCGGAGCAAAGCCGGCTTTGGCGATGTCACCCAGACGGCCGTCGATAATCACAGAGGTGTCTACCAGGATCTGACGGCCGGTAACGGCTTGGGCGGCCATAGGATTGGCGGCAACCTCAGTAGCTCCGGCCGCTGCCGGGCGCGGTTTGTCGTGGCCGAAGCGGCGCAGCCAGGGAGCGGCCTGCACAATGGTGTCGACGCGCGACAACAATAGGGCCGCCGTCACGAACATTAAAATCAGGGACACCACCAACGGCAACACATTGCCGTACGGTGACGGCAGTTTGCCCAGCGGGGCTGACAATAAGGCACCGATTAAGACACCAAAAATGGCGCCGCTGATTACGATTAACAAATGCAATAACGGCAAGCGGCGGATTTTGGTAAAGGCCATAGCAACGGCTAATACCACCGCGAACACGGCTAGTAAGATAAGGGGGTTGGTCATATGAATAAATCCTGTTTAATAATCTGGACTATACCGCTAGAGACTGAGCAATAGCTTCGGAAATGTTGACGACGCCCACAAGAGCGCCAAATGATTCCTTGGTCTTGGGCCCGACCGCCCGTTTAAATCCGAGCTTCTGAGCTTCGGCCAGGCGTTTGCTAATGCCCGGCACTGACCTAACTTCGCCGCCCAGTCCAACCTCGCCAAGCACGGCTAGGCTTGATTTGATCTGACAATTTTTGACCGCGGAGGCGATCGCTAAAATAATTGCTAAATCGGCGGCTGGCTCACTTAGCTTGAGTCCACCGGCAATGTTAACATACACGTCCTGGTTGTTCAAATTTAATCCGGCCCGACGGCTCAGCACCGCCACTAATAGATTTAAGCGGTTAAGGTCAAACCCGGCGGCGGCGCGTTTGGGATAGCCAAACAGGGTGGTTTGCACCAAGGCTTGGACTTCCACCAATACCGGCCGGCTGCCTTCCAGAGCCGCAAACACCACTGAGCCCGGCCCTTCTTGGCGTTCGGCCAGCAGGGCCTTGGAGGGATTGGCCACGCCGGCTAGGCCCGCATCGGTCATTTCGAACAACCCAGCTTCGTCGGCGGACCCGAAACGGTTTTTGATGCCGCGCAACACCCGAAAGCCGCCGTAGCGCTGACCTTCCATATATAGCACTACATCCACCAGATGCTCCAACACCTTGGGGCCGGCGACGGTGCCTTCCTTGGTAACGTGGCCGATTAGAACCAGGGCGCAGTCAGCAGCCTTGGCGGACGTCACTAGTCGAGTGGCCGAAGCCGTGATTTGCCCGACCGAGCCGGCGGCGCCGTTGAGATCCGTAGTGGCCAGGGTTTGGATCGAATCCACAATCACTAGCTGATATTTGCCAGAGGTAATGGCGCCTGCGGCGCTGTCAGCATCGGTGGCGGCAGCAAAATCAAATTTGGCGGTACCCAACTTGAGCCGCTCGGCCCGCAGTTTAATTTGAGCGGCCGATTCCTCGCCGCTGATGTATAAAACCGAATGATCTTTCGACACGGCCGCCGCCATTTCCAATACCAAAGTCGATTTACCGATGCCGGGATCACCAGAGATTAAAATAGCTGAACCGGGCACCAGCCCCCCGCCCAGCACTTGATCCACTTCACCCGAGCCGGTTTTGATGCGCGCCTTGGTGTGGCTGGTAATGGTGCTTAACTGGCCGGGCGTTAGAACCTGCGCCTGGACTTGGGATTTCGAATTGGAAACTTGCGATTCAACCAACGAATTCCAAGCGCCGCAATTATTGCACCTCCCCGCCCATTTCGGGGTCGAAGTACCGCAGGCCTGGCAAACATATTGGGTTAGCGTCTTGGGCATAACCCTATCTTAGCACCCGAACATAGTCCGTACAAGCTTTATTTAGCGGCCAGTTTTTGAGGGCGCAATTCCAAGTGATCGCCCTTGGCGGCCACGTTGACGGTTTCGCCCTCTTTGAGCTCGCCGCTTAACAGGGCTGTGGCTAGCGGATCTTCAATGTAATCTTGAATGGCGCGGCGCATCGGCCGGGCACCTTGGTCGACATCATAGCCCTTTTCAATCAGGAATTCACGGGCCGGAGAGGCCACCTTGAGGCTAATGCGCTGTTCGGCCAGCCGCTGCTGCAAATTAGTGAGTTGTAATTCCAAAATCTGGCGGACATCGTCTTTGGACAGGCTTTTAAACACCACCACTTGATCGACGCGGTTTAGAAATTCCGGCCGGAAAGTTTTCTTCAGGTCGCCCATTACTTTCGACTTCACTTCTTCGTGCAGTTGGCCCAGCTCCTGGCGCTCGGCCGGAGTGTCGGCCTTAAAGCCCATCACAGCTTCGCGGTACAGGCTGGCAGCCCCGACGTTGCTGGTCATAATAATGACGGCGTTGCGGAAGTCTACACGGCGGCCCTTGGCGTCGGTTAGCTGGCCGTCTTCCAAAATCTGCAGCAACATGTTGAACACGTCCGGGTGGGCTTTTTCAATTTCATCAAACAGCACCAAGCTGTAGGGCTGGCGGCGAATGGTTTCGGTTAACTGGCCTCCCTCTTCAAAGCCGATGTAGCCAGCTGGGGCGCCGACTAGCCGGGCTACGTTGTGCTTTTCTTGGAATTCGGACATGTCGATTTTCACCAAGGCCTTGTCGCTGTTAAAGATTTCGGCCGCCAAAGCACGGGCCAGTTCGGTTTTGCCGACACCGGTGGGGCCCAGGAACATAAAGCTGCCGATCGGCCGGCGCTCATCGCCAATACCGGTGCGGTTGCGGCGAACGGCTTTGGCCACCGCCTCCACGGCTTCGTCTTGGCCGATTACCCGAGCTTTAAGCGATTTATCTAGGTTAACCAGGCTTTCAACTTCGGTTTTAATCAGGCGCGTTACGGGCACACCGGTCATCAGGCTAATCACCCGGGCCACGTCTTCGGCCGTAATTTTTAGCGGCTCTTCGGCGGCGCCGGCCTTAAGCTTATAGGCGGCTAGGCGCTGTTCCAGCAGGCTGGCTTTGGTTTTGAGTTTAGCCGCCAGTTCAAAGTCACGGTTGTCGACCGCCTCGTCCATTTCCAGGTACAGCCCAGATAATTGCTTTTGCAAACCGCGCAGGGTTTTATCGGCCCCGCCGCGCTTAATGCGGGCAAGACTGGCGGCTTCGTCGATTAAATCAATGGCTTTGTCGGGTAGAAAGCGGTCGGGCAGATAACGCTTGGCCAGTTTGGCGGCTTGTTCAATGGCTTGGTCGGTAATTTGCACTCGGTGATGCTGTTCGTAGCGCTGACGCAAACCGCCCAGTACCTCGATGGTTTCGGCCACCGTCGCCTCGGGCACCTGCACCGGTTGGAAGCGCCGCTCTAAGGCAGCGTCTTTTTCAATGTGTTTGCGGTATTCATCCAGGGTAGTAGCGCCGATGACTTGGATTTCCCCGCGGGAAAGAGCCGGTTTTAAGATGTTGGCAGCGTCAATGGCGCCCTCGGCCGCGCCGGCGCCCACCACAGTGTGCAGCTCGTCGATAAATAATATCACTTCGGGCGTGGCCTTGGCCTCGTCCAGCACTTTCTTCAGCCGCTCTTCGAACTCACCGCGGTATTTGGTACCGGCGATGACACTGGCCAAATCGAGCATAATAATGCGTTTGCCAAATAGCATTTCCGGCACGTCCTCGGCCAAAATGCGCTGGGCCAAGCCCTCAACGATGGCGGTTTTGCCGACACCGGGCTCGCCGATTAACACCGGGTTATTTTTGGTGCGGCGGTTCAAAATCGATACCAGCCGGCCGATTTCGGCTTCACGGCCGATTACCGGATCCAGCTTACCCTCTTTGGCTTTGGCCACCAGGTCAATACCGAAGTAATCTAGGGCTGGGGTTTTACTCTTGGGCTTTTTGTCCTTGCCCGCCGGCCGCGGCTGGTCGTCCGGGTAAAAGTACTGCTGGTTACTCAGGTAATTTTCTAACTCCGCCCGCACGGTGGCCGGATCCACCTGGGCGTCTTTTAGTAACACGTTGGCCCGAGCGTTGCGCTGGATCAAAATGGCGAACAAAATGTGCTCGGTGCCAGAATAAGGCTGGCCGAATTCACGGGCTACCGCCATAGCTCGGGTCAGGGTGTTTTTGGCCGTTTCCGACAGGCCTTTGCGGTTATTTTTGCCCAGAATTTTATGCGAAAAAGTTAAGGCGCCGTAGGCCCGCTCGTAATCCAAGCCGGCTTGGCGCAAAATCTTGCTGCCGATCGAGCCCTCCTGCTGCAAAATGCCCAGCAACATATGCTCGGTGCCAATGTAGCTTTGGCCCATCTTTTGGCTAATGGCATCGGCGTTTTCCAGACTGTGCTTGGCGTTCTCGGTCAGCCGATCGAATTCGGATGTAAATTCTTGGCTCACTAGGCGTCACTCCTACCTATATTGTAGCACTGACAGCAAGCGTAACTGCTAAATTATTCGGCCGGTTTGTCGGTGGCGGTTTTATTAACGGCATCAATTAACGAAGATTCGATGTCTTGCGGGCGCACTCGCTTGGCTGCCGGCGAGGCCGACTTGGCTTTGGCAGGCTTCTCCTCGGTTTCGGCCGCCGCCGCTACGGCTTCGACCCGGCTTTCGTCGGCGCTGATGATGTCGATGTTCCAGCCGGTCAGTTTGGCCGCCAGGCGGACGTTTTGGCCTTGCTTGCCGATGGCTAGGCTCAACTGATCTTCCGGCACTTTCACCACGGCTTTGCGGTCGGAGTCGTGCAGCTCCACGGCCGCCACCTTGGTGGGACTTAAGGCGTTTTGAATGTAAGTTTCGGGATTGTCGCTAAAGGGAATAATGTCGATTTTTTCCTCGCCCAGCTCGCCCATAACGGCTTGTACCCGGGCGCCGCGGCCGCCCACAAAGGTACCGACAGCGTCCACGCCCTCGGCTTTAGATTCCACCGCCAGCTTGGTGCGCACGCCGGCTTCGCGGGCGATGCCTTTAATTTCCACCGTGCCGGCTTCGATTTCCGGCACTTCCAGCTCGAACAGGCGTTTGACCATGCCGGGATGGGCACGGGACAGCACAATCTGCGGCCCGCGGGTGGTCTGTTCCACCCGCACCACGTAAACCTTTAACCGCTGGCCGGGATAATAACGCTCATTGGGAATTTGCTCGGCGCCAAACAGCACGCCGTTGGCCTTGCCCAGGTCAACATAAATTAGGTTGCCCTCAATGCGTTGAACGTTGCCGTTTAGGATCGTGTCTTCTTTGTCCTTGTATTCGCTAAAAATAATTTCGCGCTCGGCTTCACGCAGGCGCTGGATAATCACTTGCTTGGCGGTTTGGGCGGCCACGCGGCCAAAACCTTCCGGCGCCGGCACTTCAATTTCCACCCGATACGGTTCGATGGCTTCGGTTTCGCCCTCGGCAGCCACCGGCGTCACCACTTTGGCCTTGGGGTCGATTTTCTTGGCATCGGCCAAACTAATCTGCAAATCCGGATTTTCTACCTCTTTGACAACTTCTTTGCTAATGAATACGTGCAATGCGCCCGATTTTTGGTCGAGCTGCACGCGGACTTCTTGATCTTTGTCGCCATAGTCTTTGCGGTAGGCAGCGGCCAGGGCGGCCTCGACCGTCTCCAAAATAATGTCTTGGGGTAGGCCCTTTTCTTCGGACATTTGGGCGATGGCGGCTAAAAAGTTGGGTTGCATGGTTTCCTAATTTAGGCGTTTAAAAAGCCGGCGGAGGCCGACTTACGTGTGTTCATAATAGCGAATGGCAGCCCAAAAATCAAGAGGCCCCGCGGTTTT
>CAZHSX010000002.1:0-40169 GCA_964535275.1 uncultured Candidatus Saccharimonadales bacterium | reverse complement strand
ATGTGACCGGCCAGGCTTTTTTTAACGCCGTTATGAGTGATTTGCTTGCGGGTGGCGCCGTCTTGGTGTGTCCAGGCTAAGGCGATTTGGTCCTGATTAAAATCTGCCGCTACGCGGAAGAAGTCTTGGTTATAACGGGCCAAATCCGCGTCCGCCGCCCGGAAGCTTTTGGTGGCTGCCAACACATACACCGCTTCCAGCAAATTGGTTTTACCGCTGGCATTAGGACCGACAACCAATGTGACGCCTGGACCAAACCCAAATTCGTCGGCAGCGTAACTTCTGAAGTTGGTCAGCGCCAAAGTCTTAAGCATACCCCCACTATACCTTAAGCCCTGGGTTAGGTTCGGAGCGGCATAATAATATGCAGGTAGTCTTGGCCGGCATTTTTACCAGCCGGACGTAGCACGCAGGGGTTAAGCTTGCCGCTGATGGCAAAGCTAACCTCGGGACTTTTGATCACCCCTAACACGTCGCTGAGGTAACGCACGTTCAATGAAATACTGCCGCCCTCGCCGCTGACGGTGCATTCGGCCGTCGAGGTGTTTTCGCCCACCTGCGGCGCGCTGGACACCAAGCTCACCAACCCCTCGGGTTTAATTTCCAGTTTCACGCTGCCCGAATTCTCACGGGCAAACAGTCCCGCCACTTTAGTAATACGGTTGAATTCGGCGGTGGCGATTTCAATAAAGCTTTCGTCTTTTTCGGGAATAATTTGCCGGTAGTTCGGGTACTGGCCTTCAATTAAGCGCGAGGTTAATTGGGTGTCACCGGCCTCGAACATTATTTGGTTATCACCCAGGTAAATATTTAGCTGCTCGCTGGTGTCGGCTAAAATCCGTACCAGCTCCTGCATGGTCCGCGCCGGCACGATCACTGCTAACTTGTCGTCCTCAATCTTATCCTTAAGTTTTAATTTCTTCTCGGCTAGACGGTAGCTGTCAGTTGCAACCATCACTAAATGCCCGGCTTCGATGTACAAATACACTCCCGCCAACACCGGCCGGGCTTCATCCAGTGAAGCAGCAATCACAACTTGGGATAGAGCTTCGCGGAAGTCCTCGCCCGGCAAAGTCAGCGCCGGCTGGGTTTTAATTTCCGGAATCAGCGGGAATTCATCGGCCGCGATGCCATTAATGGTCGATTCGTAATGCGGTGTAGTCACTACCAGGTTGCTGCCGTCACTGGATAGTTCAATGTTGCCGCTAGGCAAACTGGTCACAAACTCATTAAATAAACGAGCCGGCACAGTGATGCCGCCTTCTTTTTCAACCTTACAGCCCAACCAATAATTTATACCGATCTCTAAATTAGTAGCGGCAATCTTTAGCCGCTTGGCATCGGTGGTGATAAGAACATTGCCTAGTACCGGCAGACTCGAACGACTCGAGACTGCACGGGTGACTACGGCTAGGGCATGAGCTAGGTTTTCTTGCGTTAGACTTAGCTTCACTTTTTCCTCACTCCGCCCTTACTGTTTATTATATCTCTTTATTTAAAAACGTCGTAGTAATAATAAGGATTGGGGATAATGGGTAAAACCTGACACTTATTGCTTACATAAGCGTTATTAAACCAAAAACCTTATGTTTAAAACCGGTGTAAAAGGATGTTAATTAACTGCCCCGCCAGTGGGAAATTTAATATAGCTGGGGGAAACTAAAAAAGCAACCTCGGTGTTATCCGCAGGTTGCTAACAGCCCTAGATAGTTAAGCGCTCTTTGATGAGATTAAGCTGTTGGCGCAGATTTTCATCGGCTTCCAGCTGATTTTCGATCTTGGTGACCGAATGCATGGCGGTGGTGTGGTCGCGGCCACCGACGCTACTAGCAATTTTGGGGTAAGACAAGCCTAGCTCGTGGCGCATCAGATACATTGCCAACTGCCTGGGCGTCACGATGGCTTTATCGCGCTTAGTGCCGGTGATGTCAGCGCTGGCGAGGTCAAAAAAGCTGGCGGTTTGTTCGATGATTAGTTTGGCCGACAATGGCTTGAGCCGCGACTTGCCCGCCGAGATGCCGGCTACTAGCCCCATGGCGTCAGACAGCGCTGGCTCGCAGGCTCGCAGCTCACAATGCGCGATCAGTTGGGTTAGAGCCCCCTCCAGCTCACGGATGTTTTGGCGGATGTTGCGTGCTAAATAGTCCACCACCTCAAGCGGTAGGTTTATGCCCTGAGCCGCGGCCTTGCTTTGCAAAATGGCGGCGCGGGTTTCCAAATCCGGAATTGCGATATCGGCCGTCATGCCCCAGCCAAACCGCGAGCGCAAGCGATCTTCCAGTCCAGTCAAAGCCTGCGGTGGTTTGTCGCTGGACAGAATTATTTGCTTGTTAGTGTGATGCAGGGCGTTAAAAGTGTGAAAAAATTCGTCGACGGTTTTTTCTTTGCCCATCAAAAACTGGACATCGTCGACGATTAATACGTCCACGTTGCGGTATTTATCGGTAAAGGCGCTGTTTTTCTTGCGTGAGATGCTGGCGATAAATTCATTGGTAAAACCTTCGCTGGTAACGTATTCAACCGTCTTGGCCGGGTCGCGTTTTAAGATTTCATTGCCGATGGCTTGCATCAGATGGGTCTTGCCCAGTCCCGCGCCGCCGTAAATAAACAAGGGATTGTATTTAGTGCCGGGGTTTTTGGCCACTGCTCCGGCCGCGGCGTAGGCCAGCTCGTTGCTGGAGCCGACCACAAAATTATCAAAGGTGTAGCGAGGGTTAAGCTTGGTAAGGTTTGGCTTGGCAGCCGCGGCGGGAATGGCTGAGGGCGATGCCATAGCTAGTTCAGGGGTTGCTACCACTGGCGCCAGGGAGCTAATGCGAAACTCCACCTGGCTATTGGTGCCGGTGACTTTGGTGACGGCCTTAAGGATATCACTGTGGTACTTTTCCTCCAGCCATTTTTTGGCATAAAAATGTGGCACAGCTACCACAATGCGGCCGTTTTCATTAGCCACCACCGAAGTATTTTTGAGCCAAGTCGCAAAATTAGCGCGGCTGACGCTGACTTCCAGCTCGCCGAGCACAGCTTGCCACAGACCCCGCAGTTCCATCTCACTCCTTCTTAACGCGAACGCTTAGAAACAATCATAACTACTATAGCTCTTTTCCACAAATTAAACTTTTCTACCTAAGGGTTTTCCCCATTTATCCTCACTTCAGGTTTGGCGCTGTGGAGAACTAGCTAAAAGGTGGGGACAAATAATTGACTGAATTGACGCCTAAGGGCTTTTAGCATAAACTCCCAGAGTAATGAGCAAGCGAACCTACCAACCCAAAAAAGCCCGCCGTCGCAAGGTGCACGGTTTTCGTTCCCGCATGGCGGCTGCCAGCGGGCGGGTTGTGTTGAAGCGGCGCCGTCTTAAGGGGCGCGCCAAGGTTTCGGTCTAATGCTAGCGGCGCCCCACCGGCTGCGCCGCCCAGCTGACATTAATCGGGTTCATGCCCGCGGCCGCTATGGCCGGGCCGACAGCTTGCACGCTAAAGTTTTGACCAATGGACTTAACCTATCCCGCGGCGTGGTGGTGGTCGGGCGCAAGGTGTCCAAAAAGGCCGTGGTGCGCAATCGTTTGCGCCGCCAGCTGGCCGCCCAATTAGCCGAGCTGTGGGCCACCGTTCCGGCCGGTTACGATCTGGTTATAACCGTTCATGCCGAGCCCGCCGCTAATCCTGCCGGGCTCAAAAAGCAATTGGAACAAGCTCTGACCGCCGCCGGACTTAAATTCGGCCCAGTCATTAATAAAGGAACTGATAGTGTTTAATACGATCCTGGTTCTGCCGCTGTTTAACCTGCTGGCTTTAATTTATGCCGTCATACCCGGTCATGACTTTGGTGTGGCCGTGATTTTACTAACCATTCTGGTACGGCTAGCGCTATGGCCGCTGGTCAACAAGCAACTGCATTCGCAAAAGGCCATGGCCGAACTGGCGCCCGAAATTGCTAAGGTTAAGGCTAAAGCCAAAGGCGACAAGCAACTGGAGGGGAAGCTGTTGATGGAACTGTACAAAACCAAAGAAATCAGCCCGTTTGCCTCACTTCTGCCGTTACTTGTGCAATTGCCGCTGTTTTTAGCCCTGTTTGTGGTACTGCGTGACGTTATTAAACCCGGCGAAATTGCCCACCTGGCCTACGGGCCGGTTAAAAATCTGGCCTTCATTAAAACCGTCATCGCCAGCGGCAGTTTCAAGCCGACACTGGCAGGCGGGTTGAATTTAGCTGTTCCCAGCGCCGTTTTGGCCGTCGTAGCGGGTCTGGCCCAGTTCTACCAAACCAAGCAGTTAACACCCAAGAAAAGTGCCGGGCAAAAAGCCATGCCGGGCATGGCCGGCGCCGTTTATATTTTCCCAGCCCTAACAGTGTTGGTGGCTTTGAAGTTGCCGGCGGCCCTAGCCCTGTACTGGACGGTTACTAGCCTAGTCGCCATTGTTCAGCAGCACTTGGTGCTAAACCGCGACGTTGAAGAAATGGAAGCCAAGAACTAATGGGCCAGGATGTCGCCGCCTTGGCCAAGCTGCGGCTGGAGGAACTGTTGGCCTTTTTTGGCCTGAACGCCAAAGCCAAGGTGACTGAAAACGACGACGTAGTGGAGCTCACCATTGACGCCGATCCCAGCGGCCGACTGATCGGCCACCATGGTGAAACTTTGCGTTCATTGCAGCATTTGGTAAATGCTATGGTGCGGGCTAAAACTACCGAAAAAGTCTTTGTGTCGGTCGACATTGCCGGCTACAAGCAGTCGCGTTTAGAGTCAGCCCAGGCCACTGCCAAAACCGCGGCCGAAGAGGTGATTGTCAGCGGCCAGCCGCAAACCCTGCCGCCCATGAGCGCCGTCGAGCGCCGGGCGGTACACATGGTGCTGGCGGAAATACCGGAGATCACAACTGAAAGCACCGGCCAAGAACCGCACCGGCAAGTGGTAATTAAGAAAAAGTAGCGGTTAGGTTTTAGAACCCAGAGCCTGTTGGTAAACGGCCAAAGTTTTTTGGGCGGTTGCTTCCCAAGAATATTTTTGGATTTGCTTAAGGCCGGCTTGGCGTAAGCGGTCGAGCTCGGCCGGATGGTCCAGCGCCCAATTAATTTTTTCGGCGATGTCTTTGGGGTCCTTAGGGTCAAAGTAAATGGCGGCATCGCCCAAGACTTCGGGCAAGCAGGTGGCATTCGAACTCACAACCGGCAGACTATGCGCCATGGCTTCCAACCCTGGCAAGCCGAAACCTTCGGACAAGGAGGGGAAAACATACAGGGCGGCGGTGCGGTACAACTTAGCTAATTCGTCGTCACCGGCGCGCCCGGCAAATCGGACAGATTTTTCTAGCTCTTTGGCCCTAGCTTTTTGGCGCAGCAGCTCGTAAAAATAATCGGCTGGGCCGACCAGCGTCAGCGTGATTTTCGGCCAGCTTTGGCGCAGGATGGCTAAAGCGTCTAGTAGCCGCTCCAAGTTCTTAAATGGGTAGGCGTTGCCGACAGACAATAAAAACGGCGGTTCGGCCGTCCGGCGGTCAGCCTTGTCCGTGGGCAGGTCGGCCGCCAAATGGATGGCGGTAATTTTGCTGGGCTGCACATGATAGCGCTCGGCCACTTGTCGTTTTACGAATTCCGCGTCAGTTATTACGGCCCTGGATCCTTTGGCTGCGCGCCTAATGACTAGCCGAAACAACCAATATTTTACTTCATACGCCCAGCGCCGTCCGCGCACGTTTTTGTACTCCACGAGGGTTAGATCGTGGATGGTAGTGATGTGTTTTTTAAGATATAAAAACGGCACGTTGGGGCTAGGGAAGTGCACCAAATCGGCTTTTAAGCGGTAAAGCAAAAAGGGTAATAGTAGCTGTTCTTTGAGGCTGTAGGGCGCGAAGTCGACCATCAGCTTGTGCCAGTTGTCCGCTTGCGGCTTCCAAGTATCCCAGTCTTTCTTCAACAGTAAAACGGTGTATTGGTTGGCAGTGTCCAGTCCTTGCAGCCGGTCAAGCAGGTTGCGGGTGTAGCGGCCAATGCCGGTCCAGCCAATCATGCGGCCGTCGATGACGATTTTCATGCTTAAGATTATAGCCTACTAAATTGCTCAAGCTTGCATCACTTGGCCGCTTGCTTATATGGTAAGTTAGCAATCGCGACCGCGGTTGAGTATCCCACGCGAGACCATGGGGGTGCAGTGTGCTGGGAGTTCGTAAAGTCGGAGGGTGCCGCAAGGCGCTCTTTTTAGTTAATTTGATTGTGGCTGGCCAAATGTTGTGGACCGGCGGGCCGGCTGCTGCGGCGGCCAAGCCAATCGTCAGCCACATTGGCGGCGACTTCGGCAACCAAAACGAATCAGCTAATGCCTACAGCGGCATAACAGCTAACAGCCAATCGCTAACTGTGTTGAAGCCGGGTACGATCGTTACCATTCAGTGCCAAGTTTGGAGTGAGCATCTCTACGACTTTAATCCAATGTGGTTCAAGTTGACAGCTCCGGTAGCCGGCTACGTTTCCACTAGCCTGGTTAGCGGCGGGGTGCCATACTTGCCCACCGCCGGTATCCCGGATTGTAAGCCGGCGGATTTGAAGACGATTGTACCGGCTTCGCCGCCAAGCTACCGGGTGGGCGAGGGATCGGATTTTGAGGCCGGCTATGAAATTGCCGACCAAGCAGCCGGCGGTGTGAACCAACTCGGTAAGCCGATTGATGCCGTACACGTTTGGGGCAATGGTTGCATCCAGGATTTTGAGGGCGGGTTGGCCGGCAAATCAGCCCTGATGTCGCCAGGTTGCGGGCCGGCCATTTACACCGTGACTGGGCCGGAGTGGCAGTACCTAGAAGGTAACTTTGGCGGCCGAGCTGCCGCGGTCGTGGGTTACCCCAATAACAATCGGCATCTTTGGGGCGCGGCTTGGGCGCAAGATTTCAGCGGCGGGCAACGCGGCTGGAACATTTTGCTGAGCGAGGATGGAGCCAGTGAAAGTTACGATGTGCTCGGCGAATTGTTACACAAGTACATTGACCTTGGCGGGGCAGCGGGCTTGCTGGACGTGCCGACTAGCGACCAATATCCTTGGCAAGGCGGCTGGCGCCAAGATTTTGCAGGTGGCAGTCTGGGTTGGAGCTTAGCCGATGGTGCCTACCAAATCGGCACTTTGCCAGGGGTGGGGGCCGGTTCGCGCGAGCAGCGAGCCATTGGCTGGGCCCAGTCGCAAATCGGGCAGCAGTATCAGCCCGACGGCAAGCCCTGGAATGGTTGGTGCGACCGGTTTGTAGCCAATGCTTATGGTATGGCCAACAGTGGTTACTACACCGCCATTGGCCAGTTCCAGAATCTGCAGGCTCGCGGCCTGATCCATGGCGATCACAATCCGCCGCCCGGAGCATTGGTGTTTTTCACCGGTGTGCCCGGCTTGGGGCATGTGATGCTGTCGCTGGGCAATGGCCAATTTATTTCCACCGGCCTAGTGATTTTCCAAACCAACTGGAATATGCCCGGCATCGGCAGCTACCTTGGTTGGAGCTGGGCTAACCCGGAGTGGCCGGGGCGGTAATTAGTTAGTGCGCTTTGTGGGCGGTCTTCGGACCGCCCACTTTCTTTTGGGTTTTAATTTGACGGGCTAAATCGTAACCCAACCAAATTAATAAAACGCACAGCAGTATCCACGCCGCCACCAGCGCCATATCGCCAGGATTGGCCAAGATCGTATCCAGTGTAAATTTCGGCATTAACCTGTCCAGCTGCAGTCCGGTTTTGGCGGCTAGGCTGGTAAATAAAGAGCTGACGGGACCGCCAACGCTGAGCGGGGTTTGCCAATACACAAACCAGGCTGCCAGCAGTATCTGGATGGCGACCGTCGTGACAATTACCAGCCTGGCGGCCAAGTTACGCCATTGCAACAGGGCAAACCCAATCGCTGGTAGCAGCAGCGGCACAATTTCCATCAAGTAACGGCCGCTGGGAGCATATCCCCCTTGCCACTGCGGGAAACCGGCCAATAGTGCCAATGAAGCCACAAAAACGGCCGCGGCCGGCCAAAACAACCGGCGGGCTTGCTTACACCATAGCGGCAAGCCGACAAATAGCAGTAGTAGCGCCGGATTATTGGTAAACAAACCTTTGCTGGCATCAAAGGCCATGGCCGGCAAACTGCGCAGCGGCGACAATTGGAACGGCTGAACATCACTGCCGTAAATTTGGTTGGGCAGCCATACGCCGTACCACTGGTGGTTTTTGAGCTCAAAAGCAATCAGGAGAATGGCAGCGGGTAGTATTAGCGCCACCAAATTTTTCACCAGCGCCGGCCGCTCGCCTTTGGCAATTTGGTAAACCCCCAGTAGGCCAATGACGGCGGCCGGCAGCAGGGTTTTAAAGTGCACCCAGGGCAGGGTGCCTAAAATTGTGCCCAGCAGAACTAGCTGCCAGAGTTGGCGGCGCGGCATTGTTAGTATTAAAACCCCGCCCAGCAGCCCGGCCGCGATCATTAAATCTGGGTAAATATAACCGGCCAGCCCTAGCCAAAATATCGAAGCCAAAAGTATCAGAGTGGTAATCACGGCAATGTCGACCCGTCCGGTAACTCGCTTAATCCATGCCCACGTCAAAGTCAGCACCAACAAACTCAGCAAAATCATACCGGTAGTGGCCCCGGCCCGCCCGCCCAGCCACACAAACGGCACCAG
The DNA here is from genome assembly GCA_964535275.1 of uncultured Candidatus Saccharimonadales bacterium. Lineage (GTDB taxonomy): Bacteria > Patescibacteriota > Saccharimonadia > UBA4664 > CAZHSX01 > CAZHSX01. The sequence continues at coordinate 31,531 of CAZHSX010000002.1, read as the reverse complement.
GTAAAATGCCAGTCCCGGCCCGTGCAACGAGTACCAGTGGTCGTTAGTTTTTATCCGTCCGCCAGCCACATGCGGATCAAGCAAGGCAGGGTAGTAACTTAGATAGCGCTGGGTTTGGTAGTCATTTTTAACATCCAAATCATGATCTTGGATCAAACTGTAAGTCATTACCAAATAATGCGGTTCATCACCAGCCAGCGGTTGGCGGTCATAAAACCGTACCCCAAAACTGACGATTACGGCTATAACCCCGGCGAGCAAAATCCCCAGGCGTTTTGTAGTCAGCTTTGGCATTACCTATAATGTAACGATATGACTGTCAAAAGCCAACTTTCCTACCCCGGCCGCGACCTTGAAGCCATGGATTTGGCGGCTAATTATCACCGCTGGATTTTGGATATTTTCCGGCCTTTTTTAGGAAGAAACATCGTGGAAGTAGGGGCCGGTTCCGGCGGTTTTTCGCACCTGCTTTTAGAACTTTCACCCGCCAGCCTAACTTTGGTCGAACCGTCCGCCGAAATGTTTCCGCGCCTGCAGGGAGTCATGGCCGGTCAAACCAACACCAAACTTTGCAACGCTCTTTTCGCGACCGTCGCTGCCACCATCTCGCCCCGGCCCGACTCCATCGTCTACATCAACGTACTGGAGCACATCCAAGACGACGCCGGCGAGCTCAAAACCGTGTACAACACCTTGGCACCCGGTGGTCGGGCATTTATTTTTGTGCCGGCTCTACCCAGATTATTTAGCCGTCTGGATAGTCAAATTGGCCATTTCCGCCGCTACACCAAAAAAGGCTTGGAAGCTAAAGTCACCGCCGCCGGTTTTGCGGTTCAAAGCTCGCGTTATTTTGACTTTTTGGGCATCGCACCCTGGTGGCTCAAATATCGCCTGCTGGGCTCCACCAGGGTTGAACCTGGAGCTGTCAAACTGTACGATAGTTTGGTGGTACCGCTGGCTCGGCCGCTGGAAACACTAATTCACCCGCCGGTCGGCAAAAATATTTTGCTGATCGCCCAAAAACCCATATGAAACAAGTCACCATTATTATTCCGGTTTATAACGAGGCCCCGACCTTGGCCCAAATCATCGCGGCGGTTGAAGCTGCGCCGGTGTCGGGACTAAAAAAAGACATTATTATAATTGATGACGCCAGCACTGACGGCAGTCGTGAGTTACTCAAGACCTATGCCAAAAAGCATCAGGTCATCTATCACGCCGCCAACCGTGGTAAGGGCGCTTCAGTGCGCGATGGGCTAGCTAACGCCAAAGGCGATGTAATTATTATCCAAGATGCCGACCTAGAATATGACCCGGCCGACTACGAAATGCTGCTGGGACCGATTGTGGAGGGCAAGGCTGAAGTAGTTTACGGATCGCGCTTTAAAGGCGTAGGCCCGCACCGCGTTAACTATTATTGGCACTATGTCGGCAACAAACTTTTGACTATGCTGACTAACATGGTGTCGAATCTAAATTTGACCGATGTTGAAACCTGCTACAAAGTGTTCCGTACGGACGCCCTAAAAGGCATTACCCTAACCACCGACCGCTTTGGCTTAGACACCGAAATTACTATTAAACTGGCCAAGGCCCGCCGCGTTTTTTACGAAGTTGGCATTTCCTACTATGGCCGCAGCTACGCCGAGGGCAAAAAAATTACCTGGCGCGATGGTTTTTCGCACCTCTGGTTCATCCTTAAGTTCGGAGTTTTTAAGACTTAGGTTTAGCCATCGGCTGCAACACTAAGGCTGCCAGTAAGCCTATCGCTACCCAAACGTGGGTGATGTAGAGAGTCGAAAAAGTTTGGTATTGGACCGTAATGCCAACCAGAGCCGCCAGCAAGCCCAACTTCCAAATGCTGAAGTTATCAAACTTGGCCGGCCGGTGCTGCCAGGCAATTTTGGCCAAACTAACGGCGAAAGCTATGAGCAAAATGGCGCCAATCAGTCCATGTTCAGCCAGCAGCTCCAAGGTTTCGTTGTTCACGATGGCAGTGTTATCAATAAAGTAAGCCGGATTTTGGCGATGGGCAAAACTGCCGAAAGTGCCAGGCCCAATACCCAGTAACGGCCGCTGCTTAAAGGCCTTAATGGCCATTTTCCAAGTTTCGGTGCGGTTAAAAAACGAATCGCCGCTGGTAATATTGCGGGTTTGGGCACCAAAGGCGTGAATACTGCCGGCAGTTGTTTGATCGGCTGACCGGTCTACGGCGTTCCCACTGTCAAGGGCCTGGGTCGGCAAGTGGACTGCCAGCTTGGGGGCTACAGCAACCATGCCGACTGCCAGTAAAACGCTGGCGCCAATAGCGGCTAGTAACCCCAGTAGTTTGGCATATTGCTTGTGCCACAGCGCTATGCCAATAATAATCACCAACCCGCTGACCGCCCCGGCATAAGCCCCGCGCGACAGGGTGATCCATAGCACCGCTAGCATCGGCACCATCGCCCACAAGTATCGCCACCCGCGCCGAACATATAACATCGCCGCCAGCATACTCGGTACTAACAGGTAGTCCGCAAAAAACAATGGCTCGTACCCGGTGGATTGAATGCGCGGGAAGCCAAAAACGCCTTTGGTGTAACGCGGCAATAGAGCCGTCACGCTAGTTGGCAGACCGCGCAAGTCGCCAAAGAACTGGAACAGGCCGAAGGCCGTGGCCGCCAGGGCGCTGCCCAGAAAGATTTTGGCATAGGTGTCCAATTTATCGCGCTCAAACCGATTGGCAATGACCCAAGCCAGCAGAATGTCAAAAGTGATAAAGCCGGTGACCATCAAAGCCCGTTTAAGTTCAATCGCCAATGCCGCGCTTAGGATTGCGGCAAAAATGAACAGCGACAGCCAAAGCCAAGGCGAACGCCACAATTGCCGACGGCGGTTCCAAAGTGAAGGCAGGTTAATACCGATCAAAAACACGCCGGCGATTTGGGTGAGTCGAATGGTGATTTCATAACCACCGTAAAAGGCGTGAAAAGCCGGCACTCGCTCCAGCGGCAAAGCCGCCAAAATAAAGTAAATTAAATAGCGGCTGGCCCGCTCTACCGTCAAACTACCGACTTTGCGCCAGGGTAAACTACCGAGTAACTGCATTGGCACATTATACAAGTAAGCTCGCCAAATTGACAAACCTGGCTATATCTATAAAATACATACTCGCACATTGAGTTGGAAATATTGTCGAGAGATGGGGGAAGCGTGAAGCGCAAGGCGTTTATCACGGGCATAAACGGCCAGGACGGCAGCCATTTGGCGGAATTGTTGCTGGCCAAGGACTACCGGGTGATCGGCATGGAGCGGCGCACCAGCTTGCCCAACCACGACCGCATTGCCCACTTGCAAGACGAGATCGTGATGGTCGACGGTGACCTGACCGACGAGATGTCGATGGTGCGGATCCTGGACCGCTACCATCCGGCCGAGGTTTACAACCTGGCAGCCCAGAGCTTCGTGAAGACATCCTGGGACCAGCCGGTCTTAACGGCGGAATCAACCGGACTCGGAGCCCTGCGGCTGCTCGAAGCCATCCGCGAGGTCAACCCCGACATCCGGTTTTACCAAGCCGGCTCGTCAGAGATGTTCGGCAACGCTCCGGCGCCGCAGAACGAGGCAACCCGGTTCCAACCCCGCAGCCCTTACGCCGTGGCCAAGGCTTTCGCGCATCACACTACTGTCAACTACCGTGAAAGTTTCGGCATCCACGCCAGTAATGGCATCTTGTTCAATCACGAAGGACCCCGGCGCGGGCCGGAATTCGTGACGCGCAAGATCAGCCAGGCGGTGGCCCGGATCCATTTGGGCCTGCAGGACAAAGTGGTGCTCGGCGATCTCGATCCCAAACGGGACTGGGGCTACGCCGGGGACTACGTCGAAGCCATGTGGCTGATGCTGCAGCAGGATCAGCCGGACGATTTCGTAATCGCTACCGGCCAGACTCACAGCATCCGCGACTTCCTGAACCTGGCGTTCAAAGCGGTGGACATCGACGATTGGACACCGTACGTCGAGCAGGACAAGCGCTTCATGCGCCCGGCCGAAGTGCCGATGCTTTTGGGTGATGCCAGCAAAGCCAAGCAGGTTTTGGGTTGGGAGCCCAAAACGCAGCTGCCGGAACTGGCCCGCATGATGGTGGAGTCTGACATCGCGCTGCAGCGTAAACAGCTGCCATAACGGTCGTGGGCCGGACGGGAATTCCCGTCCGGCCCTTTGCTTTAGTTAGCCTTTAAATTTCGAATCACGGCCGCCAATTTGGCGCCCGATCTCGTCCACGAAAATTCTTGCGCGCGCTTAACCCCGGCCGCTGCCAGTCTTTTGGCTTCATCCTGATCGGTCAGAATTTTACTAATCGCCCGTGCCAAATCGGCGGTATCGTTTGGATCAACCAGCACGGCTGCCTCACCCGCCACCTCGGCCAGCGCTCCCCCACGGCTAGTCACCACCGGCACGCCGCAGGACATCGCTTCCAGCACCGGCATGCCAAAGCCTTCGTAAAAAGACGGATAAGCAAACAAACTGGCGCCGGCATACAAGTCTGGCAGATCGTTTTCATCAACGTAACCGGTCGTTATAATTTGTAACCCCTGCTGACGCAGTCGCTCAATCGTGGCCATAATGGCTTCATTCAGCCAGCCCTTACCGCCGGCAAGCACCAGCGCGAATTGCTTTTGCAAACTCGGGTCTAACTGCTCGTAAGCCGCCAGCAATCCGCCCACGTTTTTGCGCGGTTCCAAGCTGCCGGTAAACAAAATGTAAGGCCCGTCGATGCCATAACTCGGATTGGGGCGGCCGCCGGGTCGAAAACGTTGGTGGTCAACCGCCGGACCGGCTACGGTAATTTTGGTCGGGTCAATTTGATATTGTTTAGCCACGTCATTTTTGGTGTTGGCGGAGTTGACAATAATGGCGTCGGCTTGGCGAGCGGTGCGGACAGTAAAAACGTGCAGGAAACGGCGGATTTTGGGTGTCATATATTGGGGATAAAACTCAAAGGTCAAATCGTGAATTACGGCAATTTTACGCTGCGCTCGCAGCCCTGGCAAAAACACAAAGTTGGGGGCCAAAAAAACGTCCGGCTTGCGACCGGTCCAACTTAGCAGCCAGGGGATTAAAAACCCATAGGCGCTCATGGCCAGCTTTTGGGATAGTTTAGCGGGTAACGGCAGGCGTCGGATTTTGACATTGGGACCGGCTAATCCGGCGTCATGACGAGGGCCGCCGTACCACAGCTCAAATTCGACTTCCGGCAGTTGAGCAATGGCGGCCTGCAACAAACCCCGGGCATAATAATCCACGCCGGTCTTGCGGCGGCGAATTAAGGCTTCCCCGTCAACCGCGATGCGCACGGGTGGCTGCCTCCAAAATTTTAATCGTTTGCTGGGCCGTCTGTGACCAAGAAAATTTAGCCGCTCGACGGGTTCCTTTGGCAATCAAATCCTGCCGCAGCTCCGCGTCGGTCGCGACTTGGCGAGTAGCGTCGGCTAGGCTGGCATTGGGGTCAAGTATTTTGGCTGCCTCGCCGGCCACCTCCGGGATAGACGAGTTGCGATAGGCTACCACCGGCGCCCCGCAGGCCATGGCCTCAAGCACCGGGATACCAAAGCCCTCGTAAAGCGAGGGGAACACGAAAACTTTAACCTGGGAGTAGAGGGCGATTAAATCTTGGTTGGGCACAAACCCTGCCAGGATTATGTCGGCCCGCCGCGGCGAAGCCGCAATGGCGGCCATCAGCGGCGGATTTATGGCCGGGCGATTAAGGTCAAAATCATATCCGGCCAGTACCAGCTGCAGATCCAGATCGGTTAATTGCTCGAAGGCATTCACCAGCGCCAGCACGTTTTTGCGCGGCTCACTGCCGCCGGCGTACATTAAATACGGCTTGGTGATGCCAAACTTGCCCAAAACCGCCGCTGATTTTAGCGGTCGAAATTCCGGGTCATAGGCCAGCGGCACCACGCTGATTTTGTCCGGCCCGATACCCAGCTGGTCAACCAAATCCTGTTTGGTGGCGTTAGAAATGGCGATTAGCCCTTTGGCCCGGCGCAACTGGCCCAAATACAGCCGGTACTGCCAGCCGCGCAAGATTTTGGCCGCTAAGGCCTTGGGTGAATGGGGTAGGGAGCGGTCGGGAAAAAGTCGGGGAATAAGATCGTAGGCCACGCCGACTACCGGCACGTCAGCCTTGGGCAGTCCGGCCTCAAGATCGGTGGCCAAAAAAACGTCAATTTGGCCGCGGTCCAAACGCAAGCTTTGGTGCAGGCAGTTTTTTAAGTTATACAGAAGGTGCTGGTAGGGGCGGCGAGGGAGATTAACAGTTTGGTACTTAAAGTTGGCCGGCAGTTTCAACTCGGCCAGCGGCTGCGAGTCGCCAAATTGGTAAAAAACATATTGGTTGGCGGAATCGGCGGCTAGAACTACGACCAAATTACGCACGTAGCTACCGATGCCGCGGTAGCGGTGATCGGTTTGCAGGGGACGAATGTCGACGCCGATTTTCATTTAGGCTCCATAATCTGCCGGTAAGCCTGCTCGGTAACTTCGCTGGTCTTATCCCAGGTAAAGTCGGCCAGTAAATGTTGGCGCAATTTGTCGGATTTGGGTGCCTGCATGGCGGCCGTTAGCGCCTTTTCGATCGAAGGCTGGTCCTTCGGGTCGCAATACCACACCAAATCGGCAAAGTATTCTTTAACCGTGCCGCGGTCGGTGGTAACGATGTTGGCGCCGCAAAGGGCGGCTTCCAAGCTGGACAGCCCGGGGGTTTCAAACCAACTAGCCAGGGCGTGCACTTTTGCGGCCGCGTAAGCCGAACCCAAGCTGTCGTGATCCATCTCGGGTATAAAGATGGTTTTAGGACCAGCCGCGGCCTTAACTGCCGCTCCATAACCGGGCTCGACTTGGTCGTTGCCAATCATCACCAAAGGCAAGTCCAACTTTTTGGCGGCCTTAACCAGCGCCAAGGCGTTTTTGCGGCTTTCCACTCGTCCCACCGATAACACAAAATCGGTTAATTTATATTTGGCGGCAAAGGCGGCCGGGTCGGCCCCATCAAACTCGGCCTCCACCCCATTGGGCACAAACACCGCCCGCTTGGCCGTTCCAAAATCCCGCTCAACTTCGCGTTGCTCCGACACGCCGTTGGGCAAAATAATGTCGACGGTTTTAATTAACTGGCGCTTCACATAGTCTGACGCCACGCCGCCGCCAGGGTGCCGGAGGAAAATTCCCAACCACTGCCGCAGTTCCGGGCTGGTTAACAGCAAACCGATAATCCGCAGGAGGTTAACGCCGGGGAACGGGTAGCGCAATAATTGCCGCTTGCCCTTGGCTTCGGCCACAAATTCGGCCGGCGTATTCTCGCGCCATTCTTTGGGGTTCCAATAAATCGTGGCCAACGCCACCGGCTTGCCCTGTTTTTTGGCCCACAGTGCGTAGACCAGCAGCGAGTGGGGATTGATCTGCATGTTAAATAAATGCACCACATCATAAGACGCCAAGTCCTTCACAAATTTAGTCGCTACCGTCACGGTGTGGCCGCGCCGCTCCAAAGCTTCCTTTGTTTTATAAAGTTGAATCCGGTCGCCGCCGCCGAGTTGCACCAAATTATTGCGGGTTAAAAAAAGAATTTTCATTTTGCCAACTGTTTAAAACGCTTAATGTACAAGTATCGGTAATAGCCCATCAAAACGGCGCTGACCAGGCCAATCCAGCCGTCACGCCAGCCACTCAACACGAGGTAGCGGGTCATAAATTCTTTGACCGTCCAGGCGTAGTTTAAGCGGATTTCCGGTTTTTGCAGCCGAAAGTCTTCTTCGGCCTGACGCAAGCTGTAACGCCTGACTTTATCCAAATATTCTCGGCTGTCGCGGTAGGTGAGGTGAATAACCGACCCGTTTAGCCCCGCCGTTTGGCCGTTAATGTCCAGGGTTTCGTGGACCTCGCGGGCGCCGTAGCGGGCCTGGCGGCGGTCAAACAGACGCAGATGCCGATCGGGGTAAAACCCGCCGTGATGAAACCACTTTTTGCCCAAGTAATTTTGAAACGGCATCGAGTACGCCGCCGCCGGCGGCTGGTCCGGCAGAGCTTGGATCTCGCCGGCCAACTCTGGCGACACCCGTTCGTCGGCATCCAAAATTAAGATCCAATCATTTTTGGCCTGATCAATCCCGAAATTTTTCTGGGTGGCAAAGCCAGTTAACTTGTGGCTTAAAACTCGGGCTTCCAGTGCAGTTGCCATTGCCGCAGTGCGGTCGGTACTGTCATCATCAATCACCAGCCGCTCGTTGGCCCAAGCCACCGAACGCAGGCAGTCTTCAATGTAACCGGCTTCATTTTTGGCAATAATCACCACTGATATTCTCATCGCACTAACTTCTGGCTGTTGCGGAGCCGATCGCGGTTGAGATAGCCATACCAGTAGCCTAAAATTTGGGACCAATCAAAAGTCACGGCGACTACCATCATTAATAAATAAGTCTTAAGCCCGCCGATTTTGCGCCCCGCCCGGCGTACGCGCAAACCCAACCGCAGTAAAAAATAGACCAGCGGCACTAGCGCCAGCCAGGAATGGTAAGCAGCTAGGCCGATGGTTAACCCCACAATTGTCAAGTATTTGATACTTAAGAGCAACATTGACCGGCGGTTGAGCAAATCCAATCCGTCACCCACGGCGTAGAAATAGTATTGTTGGTAAAACTCCCGCAAATTCGAGCGCGGTCGCCAGTAAACTACGGCTTTTAAGCCGTCTTCAAATTTAAAACCCTTGGCCTTCAGCGCCAAGTCGAACGGCGTATCTTCGTTAAAGTTGGTGTGCTCGGGGTAGCCGCCGGCCGCCTGCCAGGCCGACTTTTTGTAAGCCACCGATCGGCTGGACGGCAGCCAGGTTTCCAAATCAATTTTGTCATTGGGGGCCAGCATTAAAGTGGTCGAGACTTTTTCAAAATAAGTTTGGGGGTCGGGCACAAACATACCGGCTACGGCCATGGCGTTGGGGTTGTCGGCAAACGGTTTAGTAATGTTTTTCAGCCAGTCTTTATCCAGGCGTGAACCCACATCGGTGCAGGCAATAATGGCGTTGCGGGCAGCCTGGGTGGCGGCATTGCGGCCGACCGCCCGGTTGCCGGGGGCTTGCACCAGTTTAATCGGGGCCCCCTTTTTAATGTAGTCCTGAATAATTTCGACCGTGCCGTCGGTACTGCCGCCGTCGGCAATCACGATTTCATCCGGCGCCATTGATTGGCCCATGGCCGACTCAATAAATTCGGCAATCGCTTCGCGCTCATTGCGCTCGGTGGTAATAAGGCTAACTTTTAGGTTTTTGTCCGACATATACCAACGCGTAACCCCAGCGATTAAGCGGGTTCGCTTTTTCTAAATGGTTATTGAGCAACCGGCGAACAGCTCGCGGCAGCGGAAAAAAGCGCGCCACGTCACCCAAAAAACTGCTGTGGAACATGGCCACAGTGTTTAAGCCGGCTTTTTCCGCCAGCTGTCGGATCTCGGTGCGCGAGAATGGAATTTCCAGCCCATACAGCCACACGCCCTTTTTAATACTTCGGCGCATCCAGAATTGATAGTGGGGGGCATATTTGTATGGCACGCTCATAAAAGTTAAACCGCCAGGGCGCAATACCTCGGCATGGGCGGCCGTAATTTTGTAGCGGTCCTCACCGGAAAAATGCTCATTAAGTCCGAAAGACATACTTAAATCAAATTTGTTTTTGAGTTTATCCGGCACGTTTAACATATCGGCCATCTCAAAGTCGGCCTTCAAACCGTGAGCCTGGTAGCGTAGCTTGGCTTTGGCAATCGCCTCCTCGCTATAGTCCGACAAAGTCGTTTTGGCACCTAGTTCATTAAGAATGATCGAAAAATCTCCCAATCCAGCCCCGACCTCGATGGTTTTTAGATTCTTAAAATCACCAAGATACTGCTTGATCAGGCGCTCCATTTTTTGCCAGCGCAAAGTTTGCTTTTCTTCGGTCAACCGCTTTTGATCAGCGGCAACGTCAATGTTTTGCTCGGCCCAAATTTTTTGCCAATCAGATTTTGCCATAAGCTTGCTCGTATAGATTAGCAATTTTATCCCAAGTCTGCTGTTTGGCCCAGGCCTGGAGGGCTTTTTGCTGGCTTGAGTTTGGCGGTTTGGCATAAGCAGCGGCAATCGCGGCGACTGAATCGGCAATGGCAAAATTAGCCGCCATCGGATGACATTCTAGGTAGTCTTTTTTAATGGGGGTGTCGTAAAAGGCCACAATCGGCTTGCCCAAAACTCCGGCTTCCAAAATCGCTAAGTAACCGCTAACAAATGCCACCTTCCCCGCCGCCAAACTTTCCCACACCGAGTCCACGCGACCTTTAAATTCGACCTGCAACTGGTGCCGGCGCACAAAATCCTGCGCCCAGCCGTTTAAAGATCCATCGCCCACAACCAGTAACTTGGCTTTGGCATCTTGTTTGTTAATTAGTTCCCAGGCTTCAAGGTAAGTTTTAAAACCGGTGTCGGGCTCCAGCCGGCCAACAAACACGGCCGCGTAGGCGGGTTGGATTTTGGCGATGGCCGGGGGCGGATTTTCCACTCCGCCGTAGATTACGGCCTCGCATTTGGTGCCGTACCATTTTTCTATAAAAGCACCCACGGCGATGCAATACGGCACTTGGCTGCGAATCCATTGCCGCACTTTGATAGCCTCGGGTTGAACCGGAAAGCCTTCATAACCGTGGAAAGTTTGAACCAGCCGGGCGGTTGGGTATAGCTTTTTTAAAGCCGGCAGGTATAAGTCGTGAAAGTGAATGGCATCCGGCCTGGCCAGCTCTCGGCGATGAGTCCATAGCCACAGGGTTTTAAGCCGGCGGGGTAGGCGCAACACCACAGCACCGTCGACGGTTTGGCGGCGGGGAATTTGCGGCGCGTAGCGCACCAGGATTACCAGTTTGTGCCCGCGGCCAGTCAGGATTTTTACCACGTGCCGTAAATGCGTTTCCACGCCGCCAGCGGCCGGGTAAAAAGACGGGGCAACAAAAATAATTTTCACTTGGCGCCCACCACTTGTCGGTAAAAAGCGATAGTTTCTTGGGCCAAGTTGGTTTGGCTGAATCTGGCCAATTGCTCACGGCCGCGTTTGACCAAGGTTTGTTTAAGTTTGGGATCAGCCAAGATTTTTTCAATGCCCGTGCTAATTGATTCCGGCGAGTTGGAGTCCACGTAGACGGCCGCGTCACCACCGGCCTCGGGCATTGAGGCTACTTGCCCGGTAACCACCGGAATATCATGCGCGAAGGCTTCCAAAATTGGGATGCCAAAACCCTCGTAAAAAGAGGGGAATACTAGCATTTCGGCATGCTGATACAAGCCCTGCAGCTGGGCGTCGGTGACGTAGCCGCCGATATGGACCCGAGACTCTAAGCCCTTGGCTTTAATAACTTCCATCAGGCGTTGGTGCTCGGCCTCATCTTGAATACTGCCAGCGATGTACAGGTGAATTTTCAGATCGGTCAATAAAGCCAAGGCCTTAACGAGGTTAATAAAATTTTTTCGAGGCTGAATTTCGCCGACGGCCAAAAGATATGGTTCCGGCCAAGGACGCTCGGCGCTGTTAGTACTAAGGTTTTTGGTTACAATCGGATAAATGACAGCAATTTTTGCGGCCGCCGTACCGTAGAATTCCTGCAGATCTTTTTTGGTGGACTGGGAAATCGTAATGATACCGTCGGCCCGCTGAGTGGATTCCCGCACCTTAGTTTTTTGCAACTGTAGGGATTGTGGCGAATAAAATTGCGGAAACCGCTCATATATCAGGTCGTAAATATTGATAATGGCCTTACCCTTAAAACCGTCCGGGATCATGCCGCTGGGGAATTGGCACAAATCCAGACGGTAAAATTTTGCTAACTTACTCACCCAACGCATAAAGCTTTTCTCGCTCCGAGTTGGCAACCAAATAATTTTGACATTCCCGCGCCGGTACCGCCGGGCTTCACCAAACGAGGTATGTCGGTCCAGGAAGTAATAAAAGCGAATATCATTGGCAGCGCCGGGCAGGTCGGTAGCCAATTGTTGAATATAATTAGCCACCCCGCTTTTGCGGCTAGATCCCAGAGCCCGTGCGTCGAGGCCGACTTTAAGCATTATTCTTCACGACAATGTAGGAAACCCCGCCACCGTAAACGAAATCATACAGTTCCCGGCCCAGTAATTTGCGGCGAACGGCCAGGATTAGTCGCAGCAGGGGTCCAGCGTCTTTAACCGGTACCGAATCCGGTTCGATACCACCGGCAATGGTCTGCAGCGGTGCAAACAGCTGCTTTAACAGCTCGTAAGGCACCGGGCGCACATGCGTTGTATCAAGCCAAAAGTACTCGGTTGCCCATAAACTACCTGGTCGCGGTGTGACCACAATGGCTACTCCACCCGGCTTGAGCCGCTGTTTTATAAGATCAACCAGCTCTGTCAGTTCGGCGGCGCTCATGTGTTCGACAATGTGGCTGGCAAAGATGCCATCAAACGTTCGTTTAGTGGCTTTTAAAAAACTAATTGCGTCGGTATGCTCTACCTCAAATCCGCGATCGCGGCTGGCTTTGAGCATTTGTTCGTCGATTTCCACCCCGGCAGGCTTAAAACCATGCTTGGCCAGCAAGTCCAGGAAAATCCCGCGGCCGCAACCCAAGTCCAGAATTTCTCCAGCCGGCGGGAAGTATTGTAAAAACTTTTCTTGAATGCCAATCAGTTGTTTTTCTTCTTCACTCCAAGCCAGCACATTGTGAAATTTTTCGCTCATACTGCCTCCATTTTCTTAGCTTCATTATGCATTAGCCAGCGTAAAACAGTTGGGTAAACCAGCAAGCCGATTATTGTGCCGCTTAATACTGTACCGGCCGCCCCGGCGGCCCCAAAATGTCTAATCAGAATAGGGTAGAGAATCAGGGCTACCACCAGCTGCAAGGCTGATACAAGGGTGCCCACTTTGACCTGCCCAAAGGGAATATACATGAGAGTAATCGGAATCAGGAAGACGTTAAGGGCAAAATGAACAATCAGAATTTTCAGCGGGACAATGGCACCTAAATATTTGGCACCGAAAAGCAGGCTAATTACCGTCGGCATAATGAACATAGAAGCTAGGAAAAGTAAGGCTCCGAAGGCAGACAGGGCCAGGGTCTTTTTCAAAAACAACCGTTTTTGCTCCAGCGTAATTTTTTCGCTGATGTAGGGAGTCATCACTGTACTGATCGCCCCCACCAGTAAGCTAAATGCCAGCGACAACTGAATAGCCGCGCCGTAAATACCAGCCTGGGTGGCGCCGCGGAGGCGGTAGAGGTAAAAGAAATCCAGCCGGCCGCTGACGGCGGTCAAAACATAGCTTATTGTTAGCCAGCCGCTAAACCCCAGCACGGCTTTGCCGGCGATTTTTAGCTCTCCCCGTTTCACCTCGCCGAAAAAATCTTTAGGGATGACGATAAAGCCCACTACCGCGGCCAAAACGGCGATGCCAACCGAGCCGATAATAATATTACTAATACTTAAGCCAAGGATTTTGAGCAAAAACAGGATGTACAAAAATCGCAGCAAACTGGCACCGGTATTAAGCGCGGCATTAAGTTTAAAGCGTTTATAGGCATTTAGAACCGCGCCGTTGAAAGCCGCGGTCGAAGTAACGGCGGCCGAAATTATGGCCAAGCGGATAATACCGACGGAAATCGAGCTGCCGACAAAATTGTGCAAGGTGCCGGCCAGCACTGTTCCGAGCACCAATACAGTTAGCCCGCTGGCAAGTTCGGCATACAAAACAAAGCGCAGATACGATCGGGCTTTTTCGAGGCTGGATTGCAAAAGGGGAGTGACGAATTTGATTAATCCTACCCCCAAGCCAAAATCGGTCAGGCCGGTCAAGGTTAAGACAATGGAATTGTAAGCTGTGACGATGCCAAAATCGGCCGGACCTAGGTGGCGGGCAACCAGCAGGGAAGCCACAAACCCAACCGCCGAACTAAAGAGCGAGCTGACATAGATAATGGCAGTATCTTGAGCAGCCGGCGTATTCAAAAAAACCCGCTGTAGCCCCTGGAAGTATTTTTTGGCAATGGCAATCATATTTTTTGGCTAATAATCTCAACTATTTGCTTGGCGGCGGTGCCGTCGCCGTAGGGGTTAATGGCCTTGGCCATTTTTTCATATGCCGCCGAGTCGGTTATCAGCTCTTTAGCGTACTCGTAAATTTTGTCCGCGGCGGTGCCGGCCAGCTTGGCCGTACCGGCCTCCACCCCCTCCGGCCGTTCGGTGGTGTCGCGCAGTACCAGCACCGGCTTCCCCAGCGCCGGGGCTTCTTCTTGAATGCCGCCGGAATCGGTCATAACCAAGTAGGACATTTGCATAACTTTGGCCAGGTCCGAATAACCCAGCGGCTCCGTCAGCACCACGTTGGCCACGTCTTTAAACGTGTCAGTCGCGTGCTTTTGAATCGCCGGGTTGAGGTGAACGGGGAACACAAACAGCAGGTCGCTAAATTCGCCGGCCAAACGCTTAATGGCGCTAAAGATTGCCTCCATGCCCTCACCCAGGTTTTCGCGCCGATGTGTGGTAACCAAAATCACGCGGCGACCTTCAGTTTTTAGCGCTTTTAAAGCCTGACTTTCAAAAGGCCGTTTTTGCTCCAGCACCCACAGCAGGGCATCAATCACAGTGTTGCCGGTCACAAAAATCTTGTCGGGCTTAACCCCTTCGGCCAGCAAATTCTGCTTGGCCTGCTGGGTGGGGGCAAAATGCAAGTCGGCCAGTTGGGCCGTCAACCGCCGGTTCATTTCTTCGGGGAATGGGTTGTATTTGTTATCGGTACGCAGGCCGGCTTCGATGTGACCAACCGGGATTTTTTTGTAAAAGGCTGCCAGTGCACCCATTAATACTGTAGTGGTGTCACCCTCCACCAGTACCAAATCGGGCTTTGTTTGCTCCAGCACATCTTCCAGGCCCAGCAGCACCCGCGAACTGATTTGCTCCAGGCTTTGCGACTCGGTCATTACGCGCAAGTCGTGATCGGGCTTAATGGCAAACAGGCTCAGCATTTGATCTAACATTTCCCGGTGCTGGCCGGTCACGCACACTACTTGGTCGGTAATGTGATGTTTTTCCAAAGCCTGAATAACCGGAGCCAGCTTAATGGCTTCCGGTCGAGTGCCGAAAATGGTTAGGACTTTCAGGGTTTTATTCAAAACTCGCCTGCGCCCTATTTTACCAAGCCGGCGCTATCTTATCAAAGCTGGCTGATTAGTGAACGACGGTGTGGAAGATGAGCGGCGGTGAGCCATCGAACCAAGCTAGACCCTCGGCCACCAAGTTGAAGTACTCGTCAAAGGTGCCGGTGCCGCCAGGAACGGTCAAAGTGAAGGCGAAAGTGCCCGTGCCGCCGGGTGCCACCGAGGCCTCCTGTACGGTGGCAGCCCGAGTACCCATAGTTCCGCGCAAGTTGGGAATGTTCCACGAACTGCCATAGCGACTAATGCGGTCTTGCGGGTTTTGAGTGCCCAACCGCACCGGGTAAGGTCCATTGTTGTACCAGGTAGCGTTGCCGGAGTTAGTAGCCTTAACCTCCACGTAAACCGATTGGCCGGGAGTGAGATTGGTAAGGTCGACCGTAGTGGTTTTGGAGCTGTCGGTCCAAGAGCCGACCGAAGTCTGGGACCACGTGCGATTGGGAGGGGTGTAGTTAACCGTTAGCGGGGCGATGTCGCCGAACCATTTTAAGTTTTCGGCCACCAGCTGGAAGTCCTCATGGTAGGTGCCACTGGCGGTATAAGGGGTATTAAGGTCAAATTGGAACGTGCCGGTTGCTCCCGGCGCCACCGAAGCGGCGGTGGAAAGCGCCGCTCGTGTACAACTAGGCCAAGCGGTAGGCCAGGGCGGAGCAAAACACATGGGGCTGGTGTGATCAAACGGCGAGCGGGTGCCGAGTTTAACCGGGTTGGCGCCAGTTTTGACCCAAGTAGCCGTGCCGGTGTTTTGCAGTTGCACGCTGGCGGTGGTTGGCTCACCAGGCACCATTGTGATGTTGGCTGGGCTGACCAGGGTTGCCGTGTAGCTGGGCTGAACGTTGAAGGTCAAAGTAAATTCGTCGCCAAACCAAATCAAATTCTCCGCTAATAAGTCATAAGTTTCTGACACTGGGCCGGTGGTGTGTGGCATTTTAGCGTAAAAGCTAAAGGTGGCAGTTTGCCCGGGCAAAACATAGTTGGGCTCGATGTAAGCCGCCCGATTATTGGCAAACCAAGAGCTACCGCCGTCGTAAAAAGTGCCGCTGTGATCATGGGGTTGGGCGGTGCCGATTTTAACCGGGAATTGACCGCCGCGGTACCAGGCATCGTCTCCGGTATTGACCATTTTAACCGTGACTAGTCCCGGTTGGTCAGATTCAATATTGGGATTGTAACTAATCGAGCTGACGCTGGCGGTATTACTGCCCGGCGGGCTGACTGTGATGCTAAGTTGGAAGCCCGGATCGTTCAGCCAAATTTTATTTTCCGCTACAAGCGAAAAAGCCTCGGTATAGGTAGTTGGTGAACTTACATATGGAGCTTGGATTTCAAAACTAAAGGTGCCAATCTGCCCGGGGCCAACGGCGCCCTCCCTCAAAGTGGCCGGGCGGGAGTTGGGCAGGCCCGGGTTTCCAGACCAGCCGTCTGTCCAGAACTGACTGGCTCGGTCACGCGGGCCGACAGTCCCGAGTTTTACCGGGTTCGCGCCACCATTGGTCCAAGTTGTAGTGCCGGAGTTGCGTGCGCGCAGAGTTACTACAGCACGCTGCCCTGAGCGAACGGCGACATTTGGGCCTGACTGACTGTCTACGAACCAAGTCCAGTTTTCACCGACGGGTGGACCAAACCAGTCCTCGTAGAAATTATGGAAATTTCGGTTGCCATAAGCGCTGCAGCTATCGCCGGTTCCATACCTGGTTGCCAGGGCGGCAGCGTTGGGTTGGTAGGGCGTGTAATTGTATAACGTGGCCGTTGCTCGGTTGGAGATATAAACGTCGCTATAACCGCAACCGGCATTGGGGTTGAAGTAAACTCGGTTGGTAGCAAAGGGAATGTAGCCGCAGTACCAGCCGACGTCTTGGTAAAAACAGTTTCGTAGTAGCTTTGTTCCTTCCCAAACTTGACGCGAAAAGCCTTCGTAGCGAGAATCACAACCGGGGCTGGAATCCGGGCAACCCATGCCCATTGCCCAGCTAGTTGTGCTGGCAGGGCAGGAGGTACGGGTAATTAAGCCTTGTTCTTTTTGCAAAGTTACTAAAATCACTTGAGCATTAATTCCGAATTGTTGGGCGGTTTTCCAAATTACTCGCGATACCGGTACATCGGCGCCATACCTTACGTTATTAGGTTGGCTGGTGTCGTAAAACGGTTCCGCTGAAGTCGCGTTTTTTAAACAAGTCGAATTTTTGGAAACCAACCAATCCTGGATATTGGCTTCACTCATTGAAGACCCGTTGGTAAAAAGACTGTCATCGATAATGCGCCCAGGATCAAAAGCAGCACGGGCGTGGCCTGGGCCCAAGGTTAGAGCCGCTCCGGCAATTAGCAGCGGCAGCAAAACTTTGATTAATTTTTTTGTGGTCTTATTCATGCTAGTTCACCGTTATAGTCTGGGTATCAGATTCACCTTCAGCGGTGTCGGAACTGAATTTAACCTTGGCCGTCCAGTCACCCTTTGCTGGGAAAGCAGTTTTATCAATATCAAATCCGTCGCAGGCGTAATAAGAGCTGACAAACACCAGCCCAGCCGAGCGTTCGACATTGCTGTAGCCGGACTTCGAAAAAACGGCAGTGCAGGTTCCCGACGAGGCACTAACCCTAGCTCTCAACATCACTGTGGTGGCGCTTTGGCTTAAGGCGGTTACCAGTGGGTTAACGGTTTGCTTGGTTGCCGGAGCGGCCGGAGCTGGGGTGGTTGGTTGATTACTGGGGGAAACAGAAGTCCCACTGCGGGGTTGGCTGTCATTGCCCGGGCTGTTGGTGGTGGTTTGAGATTGATTGGGGGTAGAGCCAGTGCTGGGGTTTGAGGTGTGGGTTTGGCTATCCTTAACGCGAAAAGCATAGGCGGCCAAGCCAACAGCTAAAACCCCTACCCCCACTATGACGGCCTTATTGCGAATTAACTTTTTGACCATGACTTTTGCCTTTTGTTTGACCCCCTAGACCTTCATATTATAACACTGATACCACAAACGTAACCTGTTTAATCAGTTGTACATTTTTTAGTGCTAATATTGGTTGGTTCGGCAAATCGCCGAATGCCCTTCGACAAGGGAGGTAAGTATGCAGCAGCGACGCCCGTGGTCGCTTGCTTTTGTTGTGTCAGCGCTCTTACTCGTGAGCGTGCAATCTGCCCGTGCCGATACGACGCCGGCAATTTGGGGATCCAACTGGATGGGTGGTCAAGGTGTCAACGCCTGTAGTATGTCGGGCACTTGGGATACCGTTTCATGTGGTGGTCAGACGCCAGTCGGCTCGGCGTGGCAGTGTGTCGAATTGCCGCAAAGGCTGTATTACACCCGCGGTTGGTATACTCAGAACAACGGACGCTTCATCCAATCCCCCAATACACCGGCTGCCTCTGCCTATCAGATTTACGACGGAGCACCCTTCATGGGGATGGTGGCTTATCCCAACGGCAGTCCGGCGTTGCGAATTGTGCCGGGTGACATGATTGTGCATAACCATACCTCGGGTTCTCCTGACGGCCACGTCTCGGTTGTAGATAGAATCGAGGGCGCAACGGTTTACGCAGTTGAACAGAACTATATGGTCAGTGGCAGTGGGACCGCTCATCTGGCAACGTACACACTGTCCGGCACTACGCTATCACGTTCCGATGTTACTCTGCCGATACGCGGCGTGGTGCATTCCCTGGCTAATACCCCGACGACGTCTAGTTCTTCGCTCAACACGACGCTCGACGTTTTTGCAGAAGCCAGCGACAGCACTCTCGAACACGTTCGTTACGACAACGGCTGGGGATCATGGGAATCACTGGGTGGCACCTTAGCGTCTAGTCCGGCAGTGATTTCACCTGCAGCCGGCGTACTCGATGTTTTTGTCGAAAATGCCAGCAACGGCCTCTCCCACCGTCGCTTTGCCTCAGGGGCTTGGTCCGCGTGGGAATCACTTGGTGGCACCTTAGCCTCAGCTCCGGCCGCGATCAGCATCCAGGCAAATGTATTGGATGTTTTCGCCGAAGCCAGTGATGGTTCGCTTGAGCATGTGAGGTACGATAGCGGCTGGGGTTCTTGGGAGTCGTTGGGCGGCACTCTGACGTCGGCGCCCTCGGTCACATCCCCGGCAGCTGGGGTCATGGACGTTTTCGTCAAGAACGGTAGTAATGGGCTGTCGCACCGGCGTTTTGCTTCTGGCTCGTGGTCGGCCTGGGAATCCCTAGGTGGAACACTAGCATCTGCGCCGGCAGCCGTTAGCATTCAAGCCAATGTGCTTGATGTCTTTGCTGAAGCTACCGACGGCTCGCTTGAACATGTCCGTTACGATAATGTCTGGGGGCTTTGGGAGTCACTTGGTGGATCACTAGCCTCTGCACCTGGCGCCACCTCTCCGCAGTCCGGAGTAATGGACATCTTCGTAGAGAATGTCAGCAACGGTCTTTCTCATCGAAGGTTTGCTTCGGGAGCTTGGAGTGCCTGGGAATCCCTTGGCGGAACCTTGGCATCTGCGCCCAGCGCAGCCTCAATGGGCTGAGCTGTAAACGAACGAAAGTTACTGCTACTTCAAAAGCAGCGCCTGCCGGGAGCGACATCCCGGCATTTTCTTTGTATTGTTATCCCCAAATTCCCAGGTTATTATTCCTCTATGCTTTTAAGCTACCCTGAATTTCAGAAACAATACCAGGCCGACCGCGGTAAGCTGCAAACCATCCTTGATCATCTGGCCAAAGCGCCGGCCAAGTACCGCCAGTACACCGAGCACATCGCCAATCTGGGCGAATTAACGCCCTACGTTTACTACACGGCCATTGTGCGAAAATATCTGAAGAAAAAGGCCAAGATTATGGATTGGGGAGCTTTTTTGGGGCAAATTACCTACTTGTTACAGGATGATTTTGAAGTTTCGGCTTATAACCCCTACGACAACGCCGAAATTGGGTACTGGCACAAGCAGTTGGGAATTAATAAGCCGGTTTTTGATCCGGATTTTTCCAAATTGAAACAAGACTTGGCGGCCGAATCTTATGACGCGGTGATTTCTTCGGGAGTTTTGGAACACACCTTCGAGCACGGCATCACTGATGTCGAGGCCCTGCGGTATTTGAATCGTCTTTTAAAACCCGGCGGCCATCTGTTTATCTGGAATCTGCCGACCACCCACGCCCTGGCCGAAAAAATTGCGGCGGATAAAAAACGCTGGCGGCACATTGTGCGTTATGACTTCGAGGAAATCATCATTAAACTTAACTTGACCGGCTTTGACATTGTTAAAATCGAGCACGACGAACTGATTTATACCAAACTGGCCAAACTGTTTAAGGGCCTGGACCTCACCCGCGTCTGGAAGTTCGATCAACGGCTGGCCAGATTACCGCTGTTGCGCAAATATGCCCATCATTTTACGATCGTGGCCCAAAAGGTGGAAAACTTCCCGATTAAGCCGGCCGCTTCAGGATATACCGCCTACCTCGACGTTTAGGCTTATAATCAGGGTATGGCAAAAACTCCAATTCCAGTCAAACCGGAGCCCAGCCGCACGCGCGGTCAGAAGTTTGGCATCGCCGTGTTTTCTCTGGCCGCCTTAACCGGCTTGTTTGCCGTCGGCTTTAGCTTGGTTTACGCCGGCAAGGCCTTTCCGGGCGTCAGCGTTGATGGTGCCTACGTGGGGGGTTTGGGTCGGGATGCCGCTATTCAAACTGCCAACGATCAGCTCAAAGATTATCGGGTGGCGATCTTGACGATCAATTACGGCAGCAGCACCCTGCGCATTCCCACCGAGCAAATTAACCTAAAATATGACGCCGGGCGGGCAGTGGATGCAGCCCTAACTTTCGGCCGGCGCGGTTCGCTGCTGTCGCAATTGCTCCAGCGCCTGCGGTCGGTTATGGGCCGGCCCAGCACCTTCGCTTCGTTTACCTACGACGATGCTAAGTTAACGCCGTATCTGGCCCAAATTACCGATGACGTTACCCAGCCGGCAGTTAACGCCAGCCTCAAATTCCTCGACGACGGCGCCCACGTGGTGCCCGGGCAAACCGGTCGGCGGCTGGACATCGGCCAGTTAACATTACTTATTAACGAGCGTTTGAGCCAAGCCAGCGACGATCCAATCACCGCGCCGGTCTATGATTTGGCGCCGCAAGTTGACGGGGCCGGGCTGGACCAGGCCAAGCATCAGGCCGATGCTTACTTACAGGGGCCGGTGACACTTAAGGGTCAGGGTTTCGAAAAGACCATTGATCCCGGCACCATTATTAGCTGGCTCAATGTTCGCGGCCATCAGCGCTCAACCGTTGCCAACCCCTTTGATCTAACCCGTTTCTACGACGCCGGCGGGGTCACGGTGGAGCTTGATCAAACCAAAATTACCGCTTATGTGGCCGCCCTGGCCCAGTCCGTTGACCAATCAGCCCAGAATGCCCAGCTGACGATTCAAGACGACAAAGCCACCGTGTTTAAGCCCAGCCGCACCGGCACCAAGCTGGATCAAGCCGGCGCCGTGGTAGCCATTAACGCCGCCCTTACCCAGCCGCTCGGTCAGCGTCAGGCGGCCGTTAACTTGCAGCCGCTCAAGCCGGATGTTAGCGAAGAAAGCCTAAACAATCTCGGCATTAAGGAATTAATCGGCGAAGGCGTAACTTATTTCCCGGGTTCGGCGGCGGCGCGGATTAATAACATTCGCCTGGGGGCGGCGCTGTACAACGGCGTGCTGGTCAAACCCGGCGAAACGTTTTCGTTCAATCAGTACTTTATTAACGTCGATGCCGAACACGGTTGGGCGCCGGGGTTGTCAATTGTGGGGGATAAGATCGAGCCGATTTTTGGCGGCGGCATTTGCCAGGTGTCATCCACCGCCTACCGGGCGGCTCTGCTGGCCGGCTTGCCGATTGTCCAGCGTACCAGCCACGCCTACGCCGTCGGGTTTTACACCTCGCCGTTTGGAGTACCGGGTGTGGATGCCACCGTTTATAACCCCGGCGTGGATTTTCAATTTCGCAATGACACCGGCAGCTACATTTTGATCCAGACTGTCATTCAGGGTACGACGCTGAAGTTTGATTTTTACGGCACCAAAACTAAATCCGCCCGCATCCGCGGACCCTTCTTTATTGACGGTAGTAACGACGTTACCAAGCCGTCCACCACGATTTTTTACCGCGACATTTTGGATTTGGCTGGTAACGTTACCGCCAGTGATCCGGTGACCACACACTACAAATCCAGCCTCGACTTTACCCACGTCGATACGCCATAGCCCCCACCCGGCCATAAATTTACAATTTGGAACATCCAGCTTGCGGTAGCTCAAGGCGCAACGAACGAGCGATACGGGATATCGTGAGTGAGGAGCAACGCCGAGATGCCGTAGACTGGGTGTTCCCTCCGGGCCGGTATCTTTTACCCCAGGGCTTCGTTGCACGTCGCTCACATATACACCAATATGCTCGCTCCGTGCGCCTCGCCCTGACCTAAAATCTTACCGGCCAAATGTAAATGTTATGACTGGGCGGGGGCTCAAGCCGAACAAAAACCCTTGACACTTCGGACTTTGTTCGGTACATTGGATTTAAAGTTAAATTAGAGGTGACCTATGGCCCGACCATTAACCAAACGCCAAAAAGAAGTACTCGACTACATCTCCGAATTCATCGAGCTACACGGCTACGCCCCTAGCTACCGCGAAATTGCCGAAGCATTTAAACTCGGCTCCGTTGCTACCATTGCCGAACACATTGAAACCTTGGTGGAAAAGGGTTTGCTGGAAAAGCATGACAACGCCGCCCGCTCGATAACCTTGGTCAAACCTAAAAACGTCGACTATGACGAAGACCGGTCCGTGGGTCTGCCGGTCCTGGGCCTAATCGCCGCCGGCCAGCCGATTCAAACCATGGAAGGTCATGCCGAAACCTTAGAAGTACCGCCTTTCATGGTCGGCCGTCGGCACTCCTATGTGCTGCAGGTCAAGGGCGAAAGCATGATCGAAGACGCCATCATGGACGGCGACTACGTGGTAATTCAAGAAAAAGAAGTGCCGTCAAACGGGGAAGTGGTAGTGGCGCTGATTAATGGCGGGGAAGCGACGCTGAAGCGCTATTACAAAGAAAAAGATCACATCCGTCTGCAGCCGGCCAACAGTACTATGGACCCAATCATCGTTCCCAAGCATTCTGATATCCAGATCCAAGGCGTGGTCATCGGCGTGATTAGGAAATATTAGCCCAGATAAGATAAAAGTGAGGGGGTAGAGGTGAACAAGCGCAAATTAAGATCCAAGTATCGTCGGTTTGTCAGTGCGCCTAGTATTTACGATATCGTGTATTACGAAACGCTGATGCAACAGATCGAAAAACCGATCGTCAGAACTACGCCGATTAAGGCTGCAAAATGAGTAAACGGCATCTACGCATGCAGTTTCGCCGTTACCTGGCAACCTTTGCCTTTGACGTCATCGAGCATTCCGACGGCATTCTCTGGTTTTAGTTTAACCAAAAGCGTTTTGACCACCCGAGATTTGAAATGTACGATATAGCCAATGCCTAACCAGCTAATATTCTTTACCACCACCGCTATCAGTCTCTTCTTTATTCTCTTTATGCTGCGGCTGGGTAAAGAAGGTCTAACCGGCGTAATCGTTACAAATATTATTTTGGTTAGTTCTTTTGGGGCTCTGCTGATACCGCTTTTTGGGTTAGTAACCAATGCTGGCAACGTATTTTATGCTTCAATTTTTTTAACGGGCAATGTGCTTGCCGAACACTACGGGCGCAAAGCGGCTTTTAAATCTGTTTGGGTCGGCTTTAGCGCCTTGGTCTTATTTGTATTAATGGGGCAATATTCAATTCGTTTAGTCGGTGCGCCCAATACCGAAGGATTAGCAGCGGCGATGCACAGCGTATTTGCGGCCGTACCGCGTATTGCCCTTGCCAGCATATCAGCCTACCTAGTTTCGCAAAATCTAAATGTTTGGTTGTTTGACACCTTGCACCAAAAGACCGGTAAGAAGCTACTTTGGTTTAGGACTCTATTAAGTTCGGCTGTCGGGCAGTTAGTGGACAGCATCCTGTTTTTTTCAATCGCTTTTGCCGGCACCATTCCCAGAAGTGAACTATTTCAATCCCTGTTTACTGGTTTTGGCGTCAAAATGGTGGTGGCTGTGATTGGGATCCCGTTTTTGTATCTGAGCTATTTCGTGCTAAATGCCGGCAGTGTTGGTGGAGACGACCACCAACCAGGCGACTAAAGTGTCAATCCGTTATAAAATCGTCCTAATTTTTTTGATTTCGGCGCTAATTCCCTTCGTTGCGATTGGAACGTTGGTTTTTATTGATTTCCAAAATACGCTACGCAGTACGACTTTGCACAATCTTGAAGCTGTCACATCACTTCAGGAAACTAGGGTTGTTGACCAGCTTGGCATCTATTCCCAGGGCACCACTAACCTCAGTCAACAAGCGCCACTACGCCAAGCAGTTCAAACATTTTTAACCAACCCCGGCACTAAAGACCGCCTTACCCAAGCGCTGGCTGCCACCCAGTCTGCCGGTCCCTATGGCAGGTTTGTAGAAATCGAAGGAGTAGCCGTAACTGACACGCAAGGGCAAGTGCTTGATTCGACCGGACTGGTACTAAATAAAACCCTGCCCATTACGCCGGACCGGCTTCTGGCTGATATTTTTAGCGATCAAAGCGGAGCTCACTTGTTGTTTAGTACACCAATGATATACGGCGAAAGAACTTTGGCTAGGTTCTATATCGTCCTTAGTGCCCAAAGCTTGCTAAGTTTTTCCGCCAATAGAACCGGATTAGGTCAAACGGGTGAAATGTTTTTGGTCAAACAATATGACGATACGCACGGAATTTACGTCAGCCCCCTGAGGTTTGATGACCATGCCGCTTTCAACCGGAAGATCCCACTGAGCGATACATATTTGCCTTCAGTTCAAGCCCTGCTTAAAAAAGAGCAAACGTTTACCAATGGTACCGTCAGCTATCGCGGCAAACCGGTGATCGGTGTCACCCGGTACATCAGCCAGGCTGGGTTGGGCATTGTTGGGCAGATAGATCAAGCCGAGGCCTTTGGGCCAATTAATCAATTAACCGTTCAGGTGATATTTTTCTCGGCTTTGCTGGTTTTTTTCACCATCTTTGTTGGCTCATTCATGTCCCAAATCTTCACTAAACCGATATTGGCCTTAGTTGATACTGCGACCCAGCTCAGTAAAGGCGATTTCTCGACCCGCGCCCAAATTGCTTCTAACGATGAAGTTGGCGGACTAGCTCAGGCTTTCAACCTTATGGCCGGCGAGTTAGCTGAAAAAGCTAAAGCCGAGGCCGAATTTATAGCTTTAATATCACACCAACTTCGCACCCCAACCACGGCGGTCAAAGGCTTTTTATCCCTGGTTTTGGAAGACGATAACCACATGAGTGCCAGCGAAAAAATCAAAATGCTGCATTTGGCATACTCAGAAAATGAAAAACTAAGCCGCCTGATTTTGCAAATCCTTGAAGTTGCCCATTTTGAATCAGAAAAACTGTCAATCAATACAATCCCGACCGACCTGATTGATCTGACTAAGGGAGTGATTGATAATTATCAAGCTCCCCTGAAACTGCGCCATCAAACTATCAAATTTACTCCGCCGCCGCAGCCTTTGGTGGCAAACATTGACGGTGAAAAAATGCGGTTGGCAATCGATAATTTAATTTCCAACGCCAGTAAATATTCACCCCCGGGCAGCCAGGTGGTAATTAAACTGGGGCAAAACACCAGTCATTATTGGATTAAAGTCACCGACGCGGGTTTTGGGATTAGCAAAGCTGATCAGCCAAAGCTTTTCCGAAAGTTCCTAACCATTAATAACCCCAAAAAAGATACAACCGAGGGGTTTGGACTTGGGCTATATATGACTAAAAAAATTGTTGAACAACATGGCGGCAATTTAACCCTAGACTCTAGCGAAAACCATGGTTCTACCTTTACAATAGAGTTACCAATTAGCGGCTAAGGATTTAAACTTATGGCCTACATTTTAGTGGTAGAAGATTACGAAAACCTCCAATTAATTTATAAGTCGGCCCTGGTTAATGCCGGCCATGAAGTTGACATAGCCGCTGACGGATTAAAGGCGCTGGAAGCGGTCAAAAAGCACGAACCCGACTTGATCTTGCTCGATTTGCTCCTGCCCCATACCGGGGGACTGGAATTTCTGCGCAAATACAACCTGAGTCAGCACCCAGATGTTAAAGTGATAGTCTTTAGTAACTTATATTCTTCCGACCTGTTAGAAGAAATCAAAAGCCTCGGCGTCAAGCACTATTTGACCAAGATCAACTTTACGCCCAAGGAAATGGTCGAGTTTGTAAATAAGACATTAGTCGAATAAGATGATGCTGCTATGAAATTTTTATCGTTTTTAGTTAACTGTCTATTAGCGATTACTTTAGTTTTCACTTCACTGGTTCTTATTTTTGACCAAACCATCAGCGCTGGTTATCTTGGCTCGGCGGCCAAAAACAGCGGTTTTGACCAGGGACTAGCCACTGCCATCCCCCAGATACTAGCTTCGCAGTCGTCCGACGATCCGGTCCAACAGCAAAAGTTCATTAACGCCCTGCAGTCCACTCTTACCTCTACTTATGTCGATGGCAAGCTTAAGGATGCTTTGGCCCAATTTGAATCAGTTGCCAAGGGCAAAGGCAATAGCGTCACCTTAAGTTTTACCGACTTGGGAACGGCACTGCAGGCCCAGGGTGTTGACGTCAAACCCGACAATCTCAAAGTGGACATTGGTGCAGATAAGTTGCAAAAAGTGTCGCAAGTTGGGCACGGTTTCGAGACCGCCAAGTTAATCATGCTGGTAGCGGCGCTAATCTTGCTGGCGGCCAGCATAGCTATGAGCATCAGGCGTCAGAAATACGTGGCATTGGCGGTGGCATTGCTTGTGTCTGGCGTTATAAGCGCCGGGTTTATGGGCTTGCTAGCTGCTCAACAGCCACATATAACGGCGAACATTAATTTTTCTAAACAGCCAAGTTTGACTGCTCCGGTTCAGAGTTTAATCAACACTATTTTGTCGCACCTTAAACTGGCTTTTGGCTTAACGGCTGGCATCGAAATCTTGATCGGCATCGTCACAATCGTCTTTCGCAAACGCTTAGCGACTATCATGCCCGGCAAAACCGAAGTAAATGCCAGGGCTAAATAATTTTAAACTAACTCCTACCTTTCAAACGATGCAGACAGCCGGCCCAACAACACGGCCGGCGCTTGCCTTCAATTAGCTCGCTAACTACTCGCTTGACGTGCTCGTCCCGAGTTTTTTGCTGTTTGACCGAAATAGTCCAGCAAATCCATTCGTTGCGGGCGAGCGGCGTAATGTCTTCCCAAGCCGCCCGCGCATCCGGACTGGCGGTCAGAGCCCGGCGCAAATCGCCGGGGATTGGGTGGACCACCCCATGGCCAGTTGAAAGTTCGGTTCTGGCTTTGCGCATAATGTGCTAGTTAGTGCGCCGAGCCAAAGAACATCGCCAGAAGGTGGTAAACTACATAAGCCGGCCAAACCATCGACTTCAGCAAGCCGGTCACAACGGCGCCAAAGTTATTGGCCGCCTGCCACCAATATATGATTGAGCCGATGAAACCGACAAAGTAGAGCGCCCCGGCCGAGCCATGATGAGATTTTGAGCCTGACATTCCTTTGCGTTCTTTCATCCACTTTTTCCATTCTTGGGAATCACCGAAGTTGGCCTTAAACTCTATCTCCGGGTTATGAGATTTTTTCGCCGGCATAATCATTTCCTCCTATGCAGCAATTATACTCCACTCCTACCAGTAAAATTGGTATAATCTCGGAGTATTAGTAATCCGGGGTAGCTCAGCGGTAGAGCAGTTGACTGTTAATCAATTGGTCGCGAGTTCGAATCTCGCCCCCGGAGCCAAAAAGCCTTAAACAGGAGGAAGAATGGGATTAATTTGGGCTGAAAATATTGAAGACAAAACCGTCAACAACACAAATTTTCGGACGGTTTTATGGACCGGCAAACATAGCCAGCTGACGGTGATGTCGATAAAACCAGGCGAGGACATTGGCCTGGAGGTGCATCCGGAGGTTGATCAGTTTTTGCGCTTTGAGCAAGGCACCGCTCGCGTCGAAGCCGGCCCAAGTCGGGAAGACCTAAACGAAACCCACCAAGTCGAGGATAATTGGGCCGTTATTGTACCAGCCGGCACTTGGCACAACATCATTAACACCGGCGCTGGCGAACTCAAAGTTTATTCCATCTATTCACCTGCCAATCATCCCAACGGCGCCGTACATGTCACCAAGGCCGACGCCGAGGCGGCTGAATCAGCCGAAGGTTAAGGCCGGGGATTTAGCAGTATACTAAAGCCATGGCAAAATCTCATCGCGTTCACATTTCCGAAACCGATATTCGTGACTGGCAAGCAGCCCTGACTCTAATTGGTTACTTTTTTGATCTGTTGCCCGACCATATAGTTATTACCGATCCCAATGGCAATGTAGTATACGCCAACAAAGCCGTTCAGCGCCAAACCGGGTTTTCGCCCGATGAAGTATTAGGGCACAACCCAGGTGATTTGTGGGGCGGGCAAATGCCCGAGGAATTTTATAAACAAATGTGGCAGACGATTAGTAACGATAAACTTCCCTGGGCCGGCGAAGTTAAAAATATTCGTAAAGACGGCCAAGAATACTGGCAGGAATTACGCGTGACTCCGGTGCTGGGCGAAGACGGCGAAGTGGCCTACTACATTGGCATTGAGCCGGATATCACCGCCCGCAAAAGCAAGGAAGCGCAGTTGCGCGATATTTTAAAAAAGGTCGACGAATTAACTACTCGTAGCCGGTTGCGCATTCACGAGCTAGAAGAGCGAATCGAAAAACTGCGCCAACAGCAGGAAGAGTGATGGCCAAATCATCGCCAAGCCAAGCTGAGGTTGCAACGCTTGGCGGCGGGTGTTTTTGGTGCTTGGAAGCGGCCTACCAACAGATTAAGGGGGTCGAAAAAGTCGTGTCCGGTTACGCCGGTGGTGAAGTGCCCGACCCAACTTACGAGCAAGTGTCCGGCGGCGCCACCGGCCATGCCGAGGTCAACCAAATTACCTTTGACCCGGCCGTTATTGGTTATGGCGACATTTTAGAAATCTTTTGGACCATCCACGACCCCACCACTCCCGACCGCCAGGGTAACGACATCGGTCCGCAATACCGCTCGATCATTTTGTATGCCAGCGACGCCCAAAAACAGGCGGCCGAACAATCAAAAGCCGCCGTGGCCAAGCTTTGGCCCAACCCGATTGTGACCGAAATTGTACCACTGGAAAAATTTTATCCGGCCGAAGACTATCATCAAAACTACTTTAATAACCACCCAGAAGCCGCCTATTGTCAGGTTGTGATCAACCCCAAGCTGGCCAAACTGCGCCAAAAATTCGAATCCCGACTAAAGTAAGACTTGTTTGTCATTACCTCCATAGACGAAAGCGGGCGAGCAGAGTATCGTTGAAGCTGGAAAGGAGGAAATTATGAACGACAAAATGAAACAATGCTTTACTCCGCACGCCTTTATGCACAGCTTTGCTGGCTTGGGCGTAGGACTGGTGTTGGCACACTTTTGGATGGGCTTGGCCACCAACGTTTGGATTGGCGTAGTCATCATTGTCCTAGCCGCGGCTGCCGATATGATGCGCAAGAGTTAATAGATTTATTGTTCAGTAGTTAATTTAGGAGAGAATCATGGCAAAGTATAGTTTTACCTGCCCGGCGCCTGGTTGCGGCCACGTAACTGAAGTGGAAGCTGCCAACGACGACGAGGCAATGACCCACATGATGGCAGCCGGCAAAGAACATGCCGCCACTGTCCACCCCGACATGCCCGCGATGGGTGACGAAGAAATGATGGGGATGGTGAAAGCCAGCTGGACCAAGACCGAATAAGCTTACGGGTCCAGATCCGATATGCATAAATCAACCGCCAACTTAGTTTTACTTGGCTCGGGTGAGTTTACGCCGGCTTTAGATGCCATTGACCGGCATTTGTTCGAGTTAACGGGTAAGTCCAATCCGGTGGTAGCGATCTTACCGACGGCCGCCGGACAGGAACCAAACGCCAGCAAATGGATCCAAGACGGCAAAGCACACCTGTCCAGATTAGGCGCAGAACCAGTTGGCTTAGAAGTCTACAATCGTCAGCAAGCTGACCAACCGAAATGGGCAGCAGCTGCCAAAGCCGCCGATATTTTTTATTTATCCGGCGGCGATCCAGGTTATCTGACCGAAGTTCTAGCTGGGTCGAAGCTATGGGATGTGATTGAGCGGGCCTACCGGGCCGGAAAATTACTGGTCGGCTCGTCGGCCGGGGCGATGGCCATGGGCAATTACGTTTTTGCCAACCCCTATCAAAGCTTCGAAGGCGCCAAGGAATCAGCCCGTTGGGAGCCGGCCTTAAACCTGGTGGATTATGCTATTTTGCCGCATTACGATTATATGAGAGCTAATCTTAGCGCCGAGCTAAAGACGCTGTGGCGGCAGACACCGGCCGGCATTAGTAACCGTTGGCTGGGAATCGACGAGGACACGGCCTTAATTATCCAGGGCGACCAGGCCAAGGTGATGGGGAAGGGGAGCGTCAGCGTTACCACAGCCGGTAAAAGCCAGGTTTACAACCGCGGCCAAAGCTTTACAATCTAAGCTGATGAAAAGTTTTTATTTACTATTTATTGCCTTAGCCGCCACCGCAATTGGCGTTTGGCAGTTAAATGTTGATGCCAACGGAGCGCACCAGCAGCGGGACCTGATTGTTACAACCGATCAATCTGGCCAAGACGTTACAGCCGACATAAAACAGCTGCAAACTTATACGGCTAACCACATGAATGCTAGTGTTAGTTTTGAGCTGTCCGGCAGCTACCAGCGGGCGGTTGACGCCGCCAAAGCTGCCACCGTGCCCAACGCTAACGGCCAGATTTACGCCCAAGCCCAAGCCGCCTGCGCCGGCCGGGCCAGCGCGGTAGTTCAGGCCCAATGTGTGGCGGCTTATTTGTCAGCTCACCCTGGGCCGGCGGCTGCCTCAGCGCCTGCACCCATCGAAAGTGACTATGTCTACAGTTTTAAATCGCCGGCGTGGGCACCTGACAGCGCCGGGATTAGCTTGGCGGCGGCGGCTCTTAGCCTAATCATCGGTACCGCTTTGATGATTTTTAAACGCCGCTAAAACCGACCTCTAACCCCTAATCCTCAGCTCTGCTATACTAGCTTTATGCAAAAAGACAGCCTGCGCGACACGCTGTTGCCATCCGGCGCCCAAATTTT
>CAZHSX010000001.1:24554-42403 GCA_964535275.1 uncultured Candidatus Saccharimonadales bacterium | reverse complement strand
CCGTGGCGCCGGTACTAAACAAAGTCGGGGCTTTCACCACCAACCCGCTGGTGCGACATGTGGTGGGGCAATCCAAATCCACCATTGACCTGCGTAAGGTGATGGATGAAGGTAAGATCCTGATCGTGAACCTTAGCCAGGGTTTAATTGGCGAGGACAACGCTGCCGTGCTAGGTGCCCTGATGGTGACTAAAATCCAGCTAGCGGCTATGAGCCGGGCTGACGTCGACAAAGACAAGCGCCGGCCGTTTTATCTATACGTAGACGAGTTCCAGAACTTTGCCACTGACACCTTCGCTGTGATTTTAAGTGAAGCCCGTAAATACGGCTTGTACTTAACTGTGGCCAACCAATACATTGCCCAGATGCCCGAAACTGTTCGCGAGGCCGTCTTCGGTAACGTTGGCAGTATGATCACTTTCCGCATCGGCGCCGGCGACGCGGCTTATCTAGGCAAATACTTCGAGCCGATCTTTGAGCCGGCCGACTTGGTGCGGCTGCACAATCGCAGTGTTTATATCACCATGAGTATCGACGGTGAGAAAACGCCGCCGTTCTCGGCCCAGACCTTGCGCATGCCGGAGCCGCAGGAAGACCACACCGTTGCCATCGTTGATAATTCTCGCCGGGTCTTTGCCACCCCGCGTAAAGACGTGGAGGCGCAAATTGCCGACTGGGCCGGCCGCAGTGAAGTCACGGGCGATCTGCCCCGACCTGATGAACGAAAACCGAACATGCTGAGCGAGCTTAAGAATGCCAACAGGCAGCCAAACCTGGACAACAGGAGTAATCAGACGCACCAAAATCAACCTGGAAACCAGATTGGGAATCAGCCGCGGCCGGCCCAAGGCCAGAACCAAGGCGGTGGCCAGCATAACTTGGAAGTCGGACAGGCCGTCCAAGTTAGGGAATAGCACGACGCAGAATCGATCGGTTTGATAATTTCCGGGCCGGCGGGGGTGAGAATAGTAGGCATTATTAATACTGGTGGTGTGTCGTACAATGTATATTTTGCGACCTAGCGTATCCTTAGAACCAGCCCTATAATTCAACGCTAGTCGTAAAATATTCTCGGTAATTAGCGACACGTGTGCCGCTAATGACCTCACCAGCCATGCAGCCACTTCCGCGTACATACAGGCCGACTTGAGTGTTTAAGGCAGCCAGCCGAACGCTCCCTCATCCGCTCTCACAATAATAAATCTAAAGCCTGAATTTTTATGTCCGCTGACTTAATTTTTTAGGTTTGTGTCGGCCAGACATTTACCGAACAAGAGTAGGGGCAAGAACCGTGCTACTTATAGTAAGCCTTGGCTTCGACGCGCAGGTCAATGTACTCGGCAGGGGTTTTGCTGAGCCGCTTCAGCTCGGCCAGGACCGTTTTAAGCTTGTTTAGTTGGTCGGCCGGATCTTTGGTGGTATCAAATTTAATCGTGTAGCCCTTATCAACTTTGGCATAGAGCTCAGTGGTGGTGTCGGGCACCCGCAATTCAGCCACCTTCAACGCCGTTTGGGCCGGTAACCCCCCTACTATGGCCGTTGTAAAACTTACAAATCGCGGTGATACCACTACCCTCCCCGCCGCAGCCGGCAAATTAGTGCTGTCAACTACCGTTGGCAATCCGGCAGCGGCCACATCGGCCGGCCCGATCACACTGCCTTCGCTATCAACTAAATAATTAGTCTCCCCGGTTCGCCACACTAACGCCGGCTGGCGCTCCACCACCGTCACTACCAGTCCATGCGGCCACCTAGCTTTAACACTGACGCTTTTCAGCCTGACATTGCCGGCTACTAGCTCACTCCCCAACTTTGATCCGTTGATACTCAAGAGATTTCGCCACAAGGGATGATGATTCAACTGGTCCTGGGTTTGGTTTTTGATATCAGTTGGGCTAAGCGCCCTGGTGCCGGCTACGCTGATTTGGCTAATTTTGAACCAGTTGACCAGAAGGACTAAACCCACCAGTAACAAAGTTAGCGCCAGTAACCGTCGGCCCCGGCCGCGCTGGCTGCCCTTACTGGCGCGCCCCCGCGCTGGCGTCGGCCGATATACCGGCCGCTGGACGTATTTAACCCGGCGGCCCAGCCGCGTCAACTCGACTTCCCTTCCGGGGCAGCCGCACCGCGAATTAATTTAGCCAGTTCCGCCGCCGCCTGGGGCTTGGCAAATCGCGCGATCCCCCGCGCCAAAATCTCTTGCTCGCTGGGCGAATCTAGGATTAATTTAATTTCTCGCTCGAGACTGGCCGGTGTCAGCCGATCTTCATTGATCACCCTGACTGCACCGCTGCGGGCTAGCACGCTAGCATTGCTGATCTGGTGCCCACCTGTTAATCGATGATTAGGAATTAAAATCGTCGGCTTAGCTAGAATTGCCAGTTCGGCTAAACTGTTTGCACCGGCCCGGCTGATTACCACGTTAGCCGCCGCTAAAGCCGAGCCCAAATCATCGCTCAAAAACGAATAAGCGCGATACCGGTCCTCCAGCCCTGGCTCCAAATGCAGGCGCCGGAACTCAAACTTCATACGCTCGATGTCGCGCTCCCCTGTCACATGGATTACTTGCCAACGCGCCAGCAGTTGCGGCAGGGCGTCGATCACCGCGTCGTTAATGGCCTTGGCACCCTGACTGCCGCCCATGACCAGCACTAGCGGCAGTTGCGCCGATAATTTGAAATGAGCCCAGGCCTGGCCTGGTCGGGCAGAAACGGTTTCGTGACGTACTGGGCTGCCAATGTATACCAGCTTATCGGCCGGCCAGTCGCGGTATTTGTCAGTTGGCCAGCCAACCGCGATTTTGGTTGCCCAGCGCCCTAGAATCCGATTAGTTAACCCGGGCGTAGTATCAGATTCGTGAATCACCATCGGAATCCGCCGCCAGCGCGCCGCCAACCCCACCGGCAATCCGACGTAGCCCCCCTTAATAAACACTACGTCGGGCTCGAACTGACCTAGGATCTTCAGACTCTGAAACGTACCCTTGATCACCCTAAAACTATCATGCAGATTCAGCCCCAGGGTTGATAAGTCAAAAAGCCGGTGCTGCAGTTTGGCCTTATGGTAACGGCGCAGCTTCCCGGCTGTAATGCCGGCAAACTCGATACCGGCCGCCTGGGCAATCTTGGCCTCCATGCCGGTCGCCGCGCCTACGTAGAGCACCTCAATCGACTTGTCCTCGGCCTTAAGCGCGGCGGCTGTGGCCAGGATTGGTGATATATGTCCGGCGGTTCCCCCGCCCGAGACTGCTACCCGCATCTTTTGCCTCGCTTACTGTGTACTTTGATATGTTCTGTAAAATGCCGACGGCTAGTAACGTAAAGACCAAGCTTGAGCCACCGTAGCTAATAAAGGGCAACGGAATACCGGTTAACGGCAGTAACCCCAACATAGCACCGATGTTAATGGCCGACTGAAACAGTAGCCACAAGGCGATACCGGTGGCCACCAACCGCGCGAAGCCGTCAGGTGCGCCGCGGGCTATCTTGAGCCCCCGGTGTACCACCACCCCCAACAAGCCTACAACGATCAGCGATCCGATCAAGCCGAACTCCTCGGCGATGATGGCGAAAATCGAGTCGTTGGCAGCTTCGGGCAAGTAGCCGTAAACCTGAATACTGCGCCCCAACCCCAAGCCAATCGGACCGCCTGAACCAACCGCAATCAAAGCTTGGTTAATGTGATAGCCTGACCCGCTGGCGTCTTTGGTGGGGTCTAAAAAAGTCGTGACGCGGCTCAAACGGTGCGGAAAGCTAACAATCGCTAGCCAGGCCGCCGCCCCGGCCCCGGTCAACAAGGCTGCCAAGTGGGTCAGACGCATGCCGGCCACATAAAACATGCCAATCACGCTAGCTGCCAGCACCGCCATACTGCCGAAGTCGCGCTGGAACAGCACTAAAACTATACTAGCTAGCCCTAGGATAATCGTAAACGGCAGCAGGCCGTCCCAGAAACTGCGGATCTCACTCCCCCGCCGCTCAAACCAAGTCGCCAGATATAATATCATGGCAATTTTTAATAACTCCGCCGGCTGGAACGATGCCCAACCCAAATTCAGCCAGCGGGTGGCACCGTTTTTGGCCAAGTTAAAACTGGGTACCAATAAGGCCAACAGGGCAATGATGGCGACGATCAATAACCACGGTGCTAGCTTTTTCCAATGCCGGTAATTAAAATTAGCCGCAAAAATCCAAGCCGCGATGCCAATGCCTAAATTTTTCAACTGGCCAAACAAATAATAATTACGGTCAGCGCTGCCGACCAGCTTGTGGCTTAAAACCGGACTAACCGAATAAATCATCACCAGCCCAAACACCAGCAACATAAAAACTCCGAGAGCCAGCACGTAATCGGGGCGATGGCCCCGCACCGCCAGCTGACCGCGGCTCATTTCAGCTTCTTCCCAAGTAACCCGAGTACCAGCCCCAGCGTGCCGGTCATCTGACCAATAATCCAGAGGCGCATGGTGACTTTGGTTTCAGGCCAACCGATCGCTTCCAGGTGGTGATGCAGCGGCGCTGACAAAAAGATTTTGCGCTTAAAGACTTTCTTGGAAAAAATTTGCAGTAAACTGGAACCAGCTTCGACCACAAAGACGGCGCCAATAATCGGCAAGACAAAAACCGAGTTAGTCAGTATGGCTATCACCCCTAACACCGCTCCCAGAGCCGTCGAACCGGTTTGGCCCATAAAAAAGCGAGCCGGAAAAATATTAAACCAAGTATAGGCCAGCATCGCGCCCACCAAGGTGGCGCAGAAGCCAGCAATGCCGAAGTTGCCCTGGAAGTACGCAATCACCCCGTAAGCGCCAAAGGCAGTCGTGGTTAGTCCCCCAGCCAGTCCGTCCAACCCGTCGGTGATCGATACGGCCTTGGCGGTGGATACTAATACAAGCACGATCAGCGGGATGTAGAGCCAACCGATGCTAAAATCCCCGACCGCCGGCACGTGGATCAGGTGGTAGCCTAGTTTAAAGTAGAACCATAAACCGGCCAAAAGTGATAGCAGAATAAGTGCCAGCAGCTGAGTTTTGGCTTTTAGCCCGCCGCTTTTATCCGCCCACAAAAAAACATTGGAAATATCATCCACCAGACCCAACCCCCCAAAGCCCAATAGCACCGCCAGCGGCAGCCAAGTCTGGTTGCGGCTTAGGTTAAACGCCAATGTTACCGCCGCCACCACAATTAGGATGATAAGGCCAGCCATAGTGGGAATGTTGCGACGGTGCTTGGCAGCATGCAATTTCTGGAAGACCACGGCTTGCTCGCCGGTGACAGCGGCTTGACGCTGATGCTTCCACCACCGATGTTTGTAAGCCAAATAGGTATACAGCGGGGTCAGCGCCATCGACAGCCCAAAAGCCGTGACCGAAACCGTAAAGATATGGGACAGCGGCACGATCTGGGGATGGTTACTGACAATCAGGCTGGGAATAAAGCTCATTGGGTTTATTTTACCAGCTTTACAGATGTGATTAAAGCCTTGGCGGCCGGACGCCAGAGACTGAAATTGGTACGGGCTATGACTTGGAGAATAGTTAGACGTGTCATATTAACTCGCTGGCGGAATAGCCCAATAATGCAGCAGCCACTTGGCCACGTTGGCAAACACTGGCACTGTGGTGGATTCAGCAAAGCCGCTGATCTTGGGTTCGTTAATGCGTACCATCATCACAAATTTAGGGTCGTCAGCCGGAGCAAAGCCCACGAAGCTGCCAATGTTTTTGGTTTCGTCGTAGCCCGTGCCATCGGCCTTGGGAATTTGGGCCGTACCGGTTTTGCCGGCGACTTTATAACCCGGGATTTTGGTTAGATACCCCGAGCCGTGTTCCACCACTGCTTCCATCATCGGCAACAGCGCCTTAGCCGTAGCCGGCGTCACCACCTTGGAATTCACAACTTTCGGTGCAGTCGTAACGGTTTTGCCATCGGCGGTGGTATAGTCGCGGACCAGATGAGGCTGATACAAAGTGCCGCCATTAGCAATGGCAGCCACGGCCATCACCATTTGCATGACCGTCACACTAATGCCCTGACCAAACGTCATATTGGCATAATTGACATCATAAGCCGTTGGCGGGTTGACCTGCCCGGCGGCTTCGTTCGGTTGCTCCACGCCGGTGCGCGTGCCGAAATTAAAATGCTTGGTGAAGTAGTCATTCAACAACTTTTTACCAGCCAGTGTGATGTTATTAACGTCGCCGCCCAGGCTTCTAAGCACAAACACCGCGCCGGTGTTGACCGAATTTTGGATCACCTGCAACATGGTTTGAAGGCCAAACACGTGGTTACTGGCATTGCGAATCGTCTGGCCGCTCACCTCTACAGAACCGGGGTCAGTAAAGGTCGTGTCGGGTGAAACCTTGCCGGTGTCTAGGCCAGTAGCCATCGTAAAAACCTTGAATCCGGAACCGGGTTCAAATTGGTTACTGACCACGTCGTTACGAAACAGGCTGTAATCGGTGACGGCACTGAAATTATTGGCGTCATAAGTCGGATAGTTGGCCATGGCCAGCACCGCGCCGGTATGTGGGTCAACAATTACAATACTGCCGCTAATGGCCCCCACCGCCCGCACCCCTTCATCCAAATACTTCTCGGCTTGGGACTGGATGTTGCGATCGATCGTCAGTGTATAGTTAGCGCCGTTCTGGGGCGGCTTAATCACGTTGTCGGCCGTGGCGATCGGAATGCCGTGGGTATCGGTTTTAGCTTTGAGCAGACCCGGCGTACCGGCTAAGCTGGCATTGAAGAAACTTTCCAAACCGTACTGACCGTCGCCGTCACTGTTTACAAACCCCACGACTTGGGAGCCTAAGGTGCCTTCGGGATAAATGCGATATTGTTGGTCGGCCAGACCGATGCCATCAAGATTCAGCGCTGCGATGCGAGCGGCTAGATCCTGGCTGACCCGTTGTTTTAGTACCACGTACGAGCCGGGCTTATTGAACGCTGCCACTAAATCTCCCGGCTGATCACCGGTCAGGGATGCCAATTTTTGGGCCGTGCCCAATTTATCGTTAATAAAAGTCGGGTCGGCGTACAACAGCTTAAGCGGCTGGTCGAGGGCCAATGGAGATTTCTTGTCGCCATCGAGCCAGTACAAGTTGCCACGCGTGGCGGCGATGGTGTACTTGTGCTGGTGTTCGCCGGCCGCCAAGGCTAGATAATAGTCACGGTGCACAATCTGCAAATCGGCCAGCCGCACCGCTAGGATTAGGCCAATTAAAATCAAACTGCCGTCAAACACGTTCAAGCGGCGTTTCTGCCGAATTAGATCGCTGAAGCTAAGCATAACAACCCTCGGTTACTGGGCGTAGGTGGCCTGGCCTTCCGGCACCATTTTGGCCACAGTGCTAGAGCCCTGGATTTGCTGAATCGACTGCAAACGGGCGGCCTGCACTTCCAAATCTTGTTTTTCGGCCAGCACGGTATCGCGCTGACGCGTCAACTCCGTCAACCGGTAGCCATAGACACTGGTTTTAGTGATTTGATTCAGATACAGTAAGGCCAAGGTGCAGATGGCGGCCACGGTTAAAAACCCCACCGATGCCGGTCCGAGTTTAACAGCCGTTTTGGTGCGGTACAAATTTTGATTGCGTCGATATGCGATAGTGGCTTGTGACATAGTTTCCTTTTTATTTTGGTTTGATCTTACAAACGAACCCGCGGGTGACCCCCGGAACCGTATTTGCCAGTTCCGGGGGTCAAAGGTTTAGCGGTGTTTAGCTACCCGCACAGCGATGCGGATGGCGCGACCGACATTGCGGTCTTTTTTGATTGCCAAAGTCATTTTCCCTCCTTTTGTTTTGCTTTTAGTTTGATTGCGGCGCGCAGTTTGGCGCTGCGGGCGCGCGGGTTGGTGTCAAATTCGGAGCCGGCAATGGCTTGCTTTGTAAGCTTAGCCACTGTGGCTTGGTGGGGGCCGCAGGTGCAAATCGGTTGCTTGGGCGGACAGATGCAGCCTCGGCTTTCTCGGTCAAAGAACTGTTTTACGATCCGGTCTTCCAACGAGTGGAAGCTGATAACAGCCAGCCGTCCCCCCGGAGCCAGCAGCCGAACCAAGATCGGCAGGGCTTGCTCCAACGTTCCTA
Organism: uncultured Candidatus Saccharimonadales bacterium; assembly: GCA_964535275.1. Classification (GTDB taxonomy): domain Bacteria; phylum Patescibacteriota; class Saccharimonadia; order UBA4664; family CAZHSX01; genus CAZHSX01. The sequence continues at coordinate 34,311 of CAZHSX010000001.1, read as the reverse complement.
GCTCGTCGTTCACCTCGATGCGAATGGCCTGGAAAGCGCGGGTGGCGCGGTCGGTTTTGCCGCTCGGGGCGGCCACTGGGCGAATTACCCGGGCTAACTCTGTGGTATCGGTGATCGGCCTGGCAGCTTCAATGGCTCGACTGACAGCCCCGGCTTTCGGCTCTTCGCCGTAGTCAGCCAGAATGGTACGCAGCTTTTGCACCGGATAGTGATTTACCACCTCGTCGGCCGTTAGGTGCTGAGCCGGATCCATGCGCATGTCCAGCGGACCCGGTCGTTTAAACGAGAAGCCGCGTTCGCCGCTGTCTAATTGTGGCGAGGACGCACCTAGGTCTAGCAAGATCAAATCCATTTGCTGGCTGTCCGCTATCAGATCGGCAGCCGCATCTAGGAAATTTGCTCGCCAGATTTCGGGTCGGTTGCCAAAGCGCTCCTTCAGCGCTCGTACGGCCACCGGGTCACGGTCAACCAAGATTACTCGCCCGCCATCGCCAAGGCGATCGATTATCGGCGCCGCGTGGCCGCCGTAGCCGGCCGTACCGTCAAAGTAAGACTCCCCCGGCTTCGGATCCAGCAGGCGGATAACTTCGGGCACTAAAACTGGTTGGTGTGTGGTCTTGGTGTTGGTCATTTTTTCAAGGCACCTATCAGCAGTCAGCTGTTTGTTTTAAGTTTGGTTTTTAAGTAGTGGAGTTTGTGGCAAGGAATTACTTTCATAATTCCTTTTCGAGAGTGTTTTTTTGTGAGGTGGAGTTTTTGCAGAAGGTGCTAGGATTTTTTGGCATCCTCGTAACCAGTGTGCTGACTGCCAAATAGCTACCTTGAAAGTTTGGTGTTGGTTTTAGTTTTAAAGGTACGTGATTAAGACTTAGATTTTGGGGTTTTCAGCCTCCAGTAGCCGCCCGGCATGCGAGTCGCTACTACTTCCCCGCCGGCCGTAATGCCGGCGTACGCCATCAGGTCTGGATCAAGCGTGACCCGACCCTGCTTAGCGTCCAGGGTGGTTTCCACCATGCCATCGGTGAGCTGGTCGGCCAAGTTGGCTAACTCCTCATCGATAATGGCCGGTTTGGCCGCCTCACCTCTCCAGCTACCCTGCAAAGCCTGCTGCAGATCGGTTTCCCACAGCGCGCGGCCGTACAGGTGCAGGTAGCGGTCAAACCCTGGCGTTAAAACTACTTCGCCGCTTTTGAACTCGGCGCGCAGCTCGACCGGAATGGTCAAGCGGTTTTTGGCATCGAGTTTGCGTTTGAAGTAGTTCATCTTGTTTGCTTTCAACCCTCCTTGAAATCCGCCGTCAGCGGAATCACTATACCCATTATTACCCACTACTACCCACTTGTCAATTGTTTTTAAATAAAAAGACCGGCCGGTCCGGCCGATTTATAAATTGGCTAGAAGCCGGCTAGCTGGTCGGTAATTGCTTGGTTAAGGTCAACGATTTTGACCCGTTCTTGCTTCATGGTGTCGCGGTGGCGGATGGTGACAGCTTGGTCGTCCAGCGATTCAAAATCAATGGTGACACACAGAGGTGTGCCGATTTCATCCTGACGGCGGTAGCGGCGGCCAATACTTTGAGTTTCGTCGTATTCGGTTCGGAATTGGCCAGACAGCTGCTGCCAAACTTCATGTGCCAGCGGTGTCAGCTTCTCGTTTTTACTGAGCGGTAGCACTGCCACCTTGACCGGCGCGATGTCAGGTTTAAACTTCAGCACCACCCGAGTTTCGTCCTTCACTTTTTCTTCCGTATAGGCATCCGCCAGCAAAGCCAGCAGTAGCCGCCCCACCCCCACCGATGGCTCAATTACGTTAGGCGTAAAGCGTTTGCCAGTCGCCTCGTCAAAATAACTCAAGTCCCGGCCACTGCCCTTGGCTTGGGCCTGCAAGTCAAAATCGGTCCGGTTGGCAATGCCCATCAGCTCCTTAAACCCAAACGGGAATTGGTATTCAATGTCCACCGAGTCGGCAGCGTAATGGGCTTTTTCTTCCTTTTCGTGGTCCCGGAACTGCAGATTGTCTTTGCTTAGACCAATCGCCAGCATCCAATCCCAGCAAATTTGCTTCCAGCGCGCGTATTCTTTTTTCTGTTCGTCAGGGGCAATAAAATATTCCAACTCCATTTGTTCAAACTCGCGGGCGCGGAAAATAAAATCGCCGGGCGTAATTTCATTACGAAAGGCCTTGCCGATTTGGGCGATGCCAAAAGGAATCTTTTGCCGGGTGGTATCCAGCACGTTGGCAAACTGGGCAAAGATGCCGCCGGCGGTTTCCGGCCGCAGGTAGGTAATGCCGGCCTCATCATCCACCGGCCCAACGTAAGTTTTAAACATTAAGTTAAACTGCCGCGGCTTGGTTAGCGTGCCTTTTTTGCCGCAGTTGGGGCAAACATTGGGGTCTTCCAAGTGGTCGGCCCGGAACCGGTGCTGGCAGTTTTTGCAGTCTACCATCGGATCCACAAAAGTATCCACGTGGCCGCTGGCCTGCCAGAGCTTGGGGTTTTGAATAATGGTAGAATCCAACCCCACCACGTTGGGCTGGGCGTAAACAAATTGCTTCCACCAGGCTTCCTTGATGTTCTTGGCCAGCTCAACCCCGTACGGCCCCAGGTCCCAAAAGCCAGATAAGCCACCGTAAATTTCGCTGGCCTGAAATACCAAACCGCGCCGCTTGGCGAGCGAAACAATCGTTTCCATATCTACTTTGGTCACAGTCGGTAGTCTTCCAGATTAATTAAAGCGTCGTAGCTGTCTTTATCCAATCTACCAGCCGCACGCAATATCTCCAAATCGCCGCGGAAGCTGGCTTCGACCTCGGCCAGCTTGGGTGAGCCGGTATCACTCATCACCATTAACACCTGCAGGCTGTCAGCGATGTAGTCGGCAATTTCGTCATCGGTCATTACATCCCAATCCGAAGCGCTGCTCATTGGGCCGCCAACATTTGCCGCGACTTAAACCGCAGTCCAAATAGGTAATCATAAAAGCTATCGATGGCGGCTAAGCCTTCGCCACTAGCCACCTCCGCCGGCCACTGCTTAGACAGCCTTCGCCAAGCCCGCACCATGTCTGCCGTCATCGGCCACTGCCGTTCGCTGACACAGCTCACATCCACCAGCCCGCCCAACTCCGGATTAAACCAATAGTGCCCCTCGGCTTGCCAGGGCTTGCGGCACACCACGCAGGCGTCCAAATCCGGCTGGTAACCCAACTCCCCCAGTAGCCGCAGCTTAAACCCCAGCTCAAACTCCACCCCGCTGGCTCCGCCAGCCAAATGCCGAACCGCCGCGGCCGCCAGCTGGTACAACCCATCCGCGGCTTCGTCCGGCGCCAAGCGCATCAGCATTTCGGCAGCTAGATAGGCGTAGCTCAGCGCCTGCCAATCGGCCGTTAAATTTTCGGGGTAGCTGATCAGCCTGGCCGATGTTACTACGTCTAGGTTACGCCCTTCGGCCAGCATCAGTTCGGTTTGGCTGAATAATTCCAAGTGTCCGGCCAGTTTGGCCTGACTCCGCCTGACCCCCCGGGCCACCGCCCGCAACCGGCCGCGATCCGGCGTTAAGAAAGTAATAATCCGGTCGGCCTCGCCCAGGTTGGTCCGGCCCAGTACCAGCCCGGTGGTTTTATATGTCGCCACGCCCTCTAACCTTTCAGGACCCGCAAGACTTTGTCGACCACCTCATCGGGCGTATGGTGGGATTTAATTAAGTAATCATTGACGCCTAGTGCGTGGGCCAACTCCTGGTTCATGTCCACTTCGGCTTGACCCAAATTGGTTAGTAAAATAATTGGAATCTGGCGCAAGTTTGGCTGTTTTTTAATTTCTTTCAAAACGTGGAAGCCATTTAGTTTCGGCATCAGAATGTCGAGCAAGATTAAGTCGGGGGTATAATTTTTCAGCAGTTTTAAGCAGTCTTCGCCGTTATTAACCACCTTCATGTCGTGGCCTTCCAGCTCAAATTTGGCCTGGTACATTTCAGCCAAAATCATATCGTCTTCGACTAGGAGAATTTTTGCCATTGGTACTTCCCTATTTTACAGGTCATTGCAGTAGTGGCAACTGTTTAGCGATGGGGAGCGAAAAACTAAACTTCGATCCTTTGCCCTCCCTGCTAGTCACCCAGATTTTGCCGCCGTGATTTTCCACCAGGTTTTTGACGATGTACAACCCCAGTCCGGTGCCACCGGCTTGCAAGCTCATCGGGTTATAAATGCGGCCGAATTTTTGGAAGATCCGCTCGATTTGCGACGGCGCAATGCCCACCCCGTGGTCGCTAATGCTGGTAACCAGCTCGTCGGCCTTAACCTTAAAATCGACTACCACATCGCTTTTAGGTAGTGAGTATTTGATGGCGTTATCGACTAAGTTGACTAAGATTTGCCGCAGACGGGTTTCATCGGCCAGTACCAATGGCAAACGGTGATGACGGTTAACCTTCAGCATAATCTGACGCTCAAATCCCTTGCTGGCCAGCTCCGACACCACCTCCGAGATAATATTTTCCATCGCGATCGGATTAGGCAGCAGATTGATTCGGCCCGATTCAATGTTACTAACGTCCAACAAGTCCTCCACTAAATCGATCATGCGCTGATTGGACTGGTAGACGCGGTTCAAATAATGAAACTGCTTGTCGCCCAACTCGCCAAAGTCTTTTTTGAGCACCATCGACAAAAAACCCTTAATGGCCGACAGTGGCGTGCGCAGCTCGTGCGAAACAATCGAAATAAAGTCGCTTTTGATCTCTTCGATTTCGCGGTCCTTGGAGATATTACGGATAATGGCGATGCCGCTGGTCACGTTGCCGCCGTCATCAAAAATCGGCGAGTAGTTGATCTGCACCCAGGCGTGGGCGCCGTTTTTTGATTCAATCAGCTGCTCGTTATTAGTAATCGTGACGCCTTGGGTCAAAACTTGCTTCAGCGGCGTGGCGATCGACAGATCAGCCCCATCCACCGACACGCTTTTGATGACGCGGTTGAACTGCTTACCAATGGCTTCGGAAACATTGTAGCCCGTCAGCTTAACCAACGCCGGGTTGAATCCCAAGATCTGGGCATTGCGATCGAAAATCACAATTCCCTCTTCGGCATGCTTAAACACCGCTTGCCAACGTTCTCGGCGGGCGTTGACGTCATGGTACAGACTGGCATTTTCCAACACCACTGCCAGCCGTGTCGCTACCAGCCCTAATAATTTTTGGTCGTTGGGCGTATAAGCCTGCTGCCGATGACTAACAATAATCGCCCCCATTGTTTTGGAGTGGTAAGCGATCGGCGCCACCAAAATGTTAACGCCTCTTTTAGCCTCAGCCCCTACAACCTCTGGCCGCCGAGTGGTAAAGACTCGGGTTAAAATCGAATCTTCGTTTAGCTCCAGGCTAGCCCGATGTGCGGGCAGTTGCTTGGCAGTAGTAGTCCGCCGCTCCAGTCGCTGGTTGGCGGGATTATAGATGTAAATGCTAACGGCTGGCGACTCCAGTAATTGGGCGGTTTTGCTCAGATAATTGACATAAATTTGTTCCGTTTTACTCCCGACAATGGCGCTTAACTCCGCCAACTCGGTCAATTTACGCGAATAGCGCTGGGTGCTAGCGATCATAGCGTTGGCTTCAAGGGTTTTTTCGATCAACGGCGTCACGTCCTGAGAAGTAATGACGGTACTGGCCATCGCTCCGCCAGAGTGGCTGGCCACCAATTGGTAATGATGCAGCTGGCCATCCACTGTCAAACCGCCGTAAAAAGTTACCGGCCGGCCAGTCGTCAGCGCCTCCACGATGCTGCTGACCGGCAAGTCAAAGTCCAGCCGACGGCTAACTTGAGGCGAGCGCAACAACCGGCCGAAATTCTGTCCGGTCAGCTCGCCAGACCCGATTAGATCACAAAATTGCTGGTTGACCAGCAGAACCTTTAGTTTGGCGTCCAGCATAAGCAAACCATGCGTGGTGCTTTTGGATATAGCTTCGAGCTTATGGTTAAGCTCTTCAATCTGGCGGGCGGCTTCGGCCAACTCTTGGGCCAACGCCCGATCGTACCCGGCCTGACTGATTGGCATTGCCTTGGGCATAATCTTAACCGCCATTTAATCTACCTCCTAACTTAGCACTCCCGGCAGCAACCCCACAAGCTTGAGGGGTTTGAACCAACTAAAAACGCCGCAGGGTTTAATTTCGCGCTGCTGGCGTCTTAGATGGTTCTTACCATGTAGCTAGCTTAACTGAACCAAGAAGCCGAAAAATCGGCCATTATCATAAACGTTTTGGCTTGCACTCGACCTGTTTTTGGCAATCTAACCGAATTATTGTGCCGGAGTTCCGGGTGTGTCGCCGGGCGCAGTCGGCAAATTGATTTCTTCCCCCGCCGCCTCCGCCTCGGCTTTGGCTTGGGCCTGAAATGTGTCAAGATTTTGCTCTACTCTTTTTCCTACCGCTTTCTCGTAATCACCAAGTGCGCTATCCGATACCTCCAACTTTTCTCCAACCGGAGGATTTTCCTTCTCATCTTGGACTTTACGTTCTATATCTCTGAGGTTCTGGCTGTGCTCAAGCGGGTCTGCAGTTACATGGTTGAGATCTTCGACCCGTAGTTTTTCGCCCTCATTGCCCTCTGGCATCACTTTCTCCAAATTATTCCCCTTCAGTCTCTCTCTCACTCTGAACTTTGTCAAATGGCAAACCCGGGGGTTTTACTTTTTATTTTGACTGACTCAATTCTGCGCTGAAACAACCAAAATTGAGTCAATGAGTTTGAAAAGGAGAACTCCCCCAGCGAGAAAAAACCGTAGGTTCAATACTTAGAAGAAAGTTATTTCTAACCGAATAAATCGGGGTTGGAGTTAGTTGGCGGTAATTTAAATTGGTCTTTGAGTTTTTCGACCCTATTCTCCACTTTGGATAAATAATCCTTCAATTCGGCCGTCAGTTGCAAACCGCGTTCAAATTTGGCCAGTCCTTTATCCAAGTCAAATTCGTCGGATTCAAACCAAGCCGCAATGGCTTCTAGTTCTTTTAGCCCAGCTGCAAAGTTAGTAGCTTTAGGTTTTTTGGCTTCACTCATGACCAGTTACCTGCGACTTTAATTTACCTTCGGCCAATTGTATCACGAGCTTTTGGCCAGCCGAAACCTGGTTGGCTCGCTTCACCACCTGGTCACCGGCCCGTACAATACTGTAGCCTCGCTTCAAGGTAGCTTTGGGGTCTAATGTACCCAGCAAGCGCGTGGCCAACTGCACCCGCGCCGATAGTCCCGACAAATAACTGTCCCAGTAACGCTGCAGGCTACCCGTCAATTCGTCTACTCTCCGGCTGGTTTTCTCACTCAGAGTACGCTGGATGTTGGCCGTAATTTGATCAATCTGCCGCGCCACTTCACGTCGATCGGGTACCACCCTGCCAGCCGCATCAGTTGGTGTGGCCGCCCGTACATCGGCTGCCAAATCGGCTAGGGTCACATCAGCTTCGTGTCCCACTCCCACCACGGTTGGTACCCGGCTGCCGGCAATGGCTCTGGCCACCGGTTCGGTATTAAAGGCCTGCAAATCTTCCAAGCTGCCACCGCCGCGGATTACCACCAACACATCGGGTGGCTGAGATTGCTGATTGAAGTGTTCGATGGCAGCCGCAATTTGAGCCGGCGCCGCCACCCCCTGCACCCCGACATGAGCAAATTGCACGGTCACCCCGGCCCAACGCCCGTTCAAAATCTTCATAAAATCATGGTAGGCATCAGCGTCGCGGGAAGTAATCAAACCAATGCTCGCTGGATAGGACGGCAGTTGTCGCTTCCGTTCCGGAGCAAATAAACCTTCTTGCTCCAGTTTGGCTTTTAACAGCTCGAATGCCCGCTTTAACTCTCCTTCCCCGGCCAGTTCCACGCTCCGTGCCGTAAAACTAAACTTACCGCTTTTGGTCAGCACCTTGGGCGAGCCGGTCACCCGCACATTCATGCCATCTTCCAGCTCGACATCCAAATTACGGGCATAGATGTAGCATGGCAAAATGGCTTCACTGTCTTTTAAGCTAAAGTACACGTTGTAATCACGGCGGTTAAAACCCGATACCTCTCCCGCCACTATTACTTGCGGATAAGCAAAGCCCAGCGTCTCGTTGACGATCTCCAGAAATTCTTTGACGCTGATTACGGCGTCGGCCATAGCCGCTTGTGGTAGTAATAAAAACCGACCGGCAAAAATACCAGCATGTTAAAGCCACGGTAGACTGCCACCACCGGCAGGCTCAAGGTCAGCGGAATGCCTAGCGCTACCATGGTTGCCACCATCGTGGCCTCATACACGCCGATGCCGCCGGTAAATACCCCCAACAAACTAAAGATGTTGGCCAGCGTATAGGCGGCGATCACGGCCCCCAAGTTCACTACGTGTCCAAAAGCCAAAAACACCACGTAAATCGTCATAACCTCAGCTACATTACCAGCTAAGGCGTAGAACAGTGGCTGCATCAAGCGTCGGCTTTCACCGGTGATGAGGTGAAAACCTTCATAAAATTCGTCCAAAAAACGCTGAACGCGGCCCGGCGTAAATAAGGCATGAGGTTTTTTGGTCAACCAGCGCACGAACCGGCCAAAGTGTCGCAACAGCCAATGCACCAAGCGTTCAACCAACGCCCGATCATACAAGATGGCAAGCAAGACAAAACTTACCAACAGTACGACCAGCACAAGTAGCAGAATCAGCCGCACCGCCAGCTTGTTAATACCACCGCCGAAAAATAACATCAAAAAGCCGATGATCAGGACAATTAAAAACGACAAATACGTTAAGGCTTGGCGCGCCAATTGCACCAAGGTAGTTTTACCCACCGGCACGTCCGCATGCAGTGACCGGGACATAAACGAGGCCGCCGACAAACCGCCGGACGGAAACACTTGGTTAACAAAATTTACGACCAACGACAATTCGTAAAGTTTCCTAAACTCTACCTTATAACCAAAGGCTTTCAGCATGGTTTGGTAGAGTTTAGCGTTCGACCAGTAACTAAACAGCTGGACCGCGATCACCAGCACCAGCACGTACCAACGTACCTGGTGCAGCAGCGACAAGAATTGATGCAACTGGCCGCGGTTCAAAATCACCGCCACTGCCACCCCAGCCAGTCCGGCCAGCACTAAAATGCGTCGCAGGTTCATCCCTACAATTATACCCATAAAAAGTTTGAGCCGCTACCGGGTGAAGCAGATTCCCGGTAGCGGCTCGTGTGGAAGTAATTCAGGCGGCCAGCTTGACGGCCGGCGGTCTGGCTGGACGCAGTTGCCTGTCCATGACCACCCGGATGTGCCGCCAATCCTTGGCGATCAGCTGCAAATCTGGCAGCTCGATCAGCACGATGCGCGCATCGGGGTTTTGAAGCGCCACCGCCCGCACTTTCTGCCGTTTGGACTTGGCATTACGCTGTGCCACCGAGGAGATCTCTACATAGATGCGGTCCGGCAAGCAAAAGTCCGGGTAGAAATGGCGCTGGCGACCTTTGCGGTCGGTCCAGTTCAAGCACTTAGTTTCGTGATGATCGGAGTTGTAGCCGGCTTGGCGCAGAACCCGACGCACTCGCCTTTCGTACTCCCGCCACGACTCGCGCGGCTGAGGCCGAGCATGGCGAGCTTGGATACGCCGACGCTGTCGCTTGGACATCGTCATCCCTTCTTATCAAAAAACTACTCCGCCTTAGAGTAGTCCTAGTGCTGGGCGCGAGTTAAAGCCAGCCGCCCTTTTGGTTGGATCAATGGCTTTAACATTGGCACCCCATGAC
>CAZHSX010000001.1:0-24454 GCA_964535275.1 uncultured Candidatus Saccharimonadales bacterium | reverse complement strand
AGCGCCACCGTTGGTATGCTGCCGCCCAAACTGGCCCAGATACTTATGAATACTACGAATACACAGAAGATTGACGATCCGTTCTGCGGCACCGGTGTGGTCTTGCAAGAGGCATTATTGATGGGGCGTGAAGCTGTCGGCACTGACCTCGACCCGGCCATGGTTAACGCCACTAGAACTAACCTTGAATGGCTGGGGCGCGAGGCCAAAGCCAAATTGCCGGATTGGTCCGTCGGTCAGGCCGATGCAGCAAGTGTTAAGCTACCGGCCAACATCGCCATTGTCAGCGAAGGTTACCTGGGCCCCAATCTGCACCCCGGCCAGGCAATCGCGGCCGCCGACAAACACGTACTGACCGAACTTTACCATCGCAGCCTTAGGGCTTGGGCCGCGCAACTGCCTGGCGGCGCCCAGGTGACCATTTGCGCACCGGTGTGGGAAAACCAAACACTGGGGCTCGTTGACGCATTACCAGATTTAGGCTATACTTTAAAAAGTTTTGCCCACACCGACAGCCGGCAGCTAATCTACCGGCGTCCGGATCAAAGCGTCGGTCGGCAAATTTTAATCTTAACGAGAACTTAGATGGCGCATACAAAAGCTGGTGGTTCAACTAGACTCGGACGCGACTCACAGTCCCAACGACTGGGGGTTAAGCTGTTTGGCGGCCAAACCGCGACCACCGGCGCCATCATCGTGCGTCAGCGCGGCTCTAAAATGACTGCCGGCGACGGCACCGCCATGGGCGCCGATCATACCATCTTTGCTACCCGCCCCGGCACGGTTGGTTTCGCTTCCAAAAAGATTGCCAATTTCACCGGCAGCCGCCACCGCAAAACCATCGTCTCGGTTCAATAATTTCACCTCACCCGCTTCTCACCGCGCCCCCCTCTTCCTAACTCCCATCTCCATATGCGCGGGCCTTTGTTCTTTGCCCCAACCTGGGCGCTTCGTTGTTTGTAATGCGGTTAGTTATCGGTTTAAGCTGCTGTCTCATACCACACGCTCACTTGCGTTCGACTGCCCAAAATCATTCCGCGCTTGCCTACCCAAGTTGGAGCAAAGAACCTATATACTCTCTAAAACAATTGGTTCTTCAGCTTCGAAGACATAATCACCGGTGGCCCGCGACGATACCTCGCGGGCGAGGGCGAAAGAAGCTGAAGAACAAGCAGCCGCGCAAGTGCGGGCCAGGGTGAGAACGCAGGGAGTGCGGCAAGAGGAGGGTGGAATTACTTCAAAAGTTGGATAGCTTTATCTAGCTGCGGATCGCGGCCGGCCGCCACATCGGCATCGCTCAAACCCACCTCGGTATCGGGCTTAATGCCCTCTTTGCCAATGTTTACCCCATTGGGCGTAAACCAGTGCGCCACCGTAATTTTGAGCTCTGCCCCGCCGCCCAGCTCAAAAATCTTCTGCACGCTGCCTTTGCCGAAGCTCTTTTCCCCCACTAATCGCGCCGCGCCGTGATCATGCAAAGCACCGGCCACAATTTCCGAGGCCGAGGCGCTGCCACCGTTAATAAGTACCACCAACGGCGTGCTGACCAATCCGCCGCCGCCTTGGCTTTTAAGCTTGTCGGTTGATTGCCCGTCGTGACGCTCCTCCACTACCAACTGATCGCCCGGCAGCCACTGGCTGGCCACGCTAACGGCGGTATCAAGATACCCGCCCGGGTCATTGCGCAGGTCCAGGATAAATTTGGTCGCCCCCTGGCTTTTAAGCTCTCGAATGGCTTGGGTTAATTTATCAGCCGTGTCGGTACCAAACCGGGTAATTTGAATATAGCCGTCGCCGGATTTCATACTCCATTTCACACTGGCGACGGTAATAACGTCGCGGGTAATCGTGACTTCAAACGGCGCCGCAGTGCCGCGCACAATCTTTAGCTTCACGCTGGTGCCCTTGGGGCCGCGGATTTTGTTGACGGCTTGGTCTAGCGTCAACCCGGTCACGTCTTGGCCATCGATGCTGATAATTTCGTCTTTAGGTTTCAAACCGGCCTTGTCGGCTGGGGATTCGGCAATTGGCGACACGATTAACAATTTGCCGTTTTGGAGTGTAATCTCGGCCCCAATGCCAGTTAAGGTGCCCGACAAATCGTCGCTTAACTGCTTGGCTTCATCGGCGTTCAAAAAAACTGTGTAGGGGTCACCGGCCGCGGCCGCCAGCCCAGCCTTGGCGCCGTCACGCAGTTTGGTTTTATCCAGCGAGCCGTCGAAGTTCTTGGCCAGCAGATCGTAAATCTGACTTAGGCCGACCTGGTCCACTACCTCGGGCGGCGCGCTTTTTGTAATGCCAGGTATGACGCCTTTGTAGTGTCCGCCCAGCCCATAAGCCAGGCCGAAAATTAGAACGCCGCCCGTTACCACTGACCACAAACTTAAATTAAGCCGTTTAAACATTAGCCTCTATTGTATACGATGAGCGACCGCGGTCGAAGAACTTTAGTTGCTTGCGAGCCCTTAATGCCCCGAGATGTAGCCAATACCACCCATCATGGTGTCGCCGCTACCGATGGTCATTAAACTATACTGGCCCGAGCCGTTACCGACGTCAAAGTTATATTGGCTGACCGTAATTGAACTACCGCTAACCGATTCTACATAGGCCACGTGGCCATAGCCGCCAACGTAAGCATTAGCGTAGGCACCCCAAACGGCGATGTCGCCGGCTTGTGGGCCGCTGCGATGATCAACGTGCGCTTCCCAATCGGAAGCATTACCCCAGAAGTTTGGCTGCGGCGCCAAACCCATAGCCCAGCGCTTCCAAGCCACGTAACTAACGCATTCGCGGTTGTAAAAGTGCCAGTCATCACTGGTGCTGTCCTGGGGCGCATTGCACCAAATTGACGGATAGCCGCCACAACCTCCGGACGAGACGCGCAGCTGGCCTTGGCGGATGGCCGCGGCTCGGGCCGCCACTACGGCCGATAACTTAGCTTTGTTAGACGCCACCAGCGCCTGGTAATTGGCCTCTTCCCCTTGGGTTTGGGCCAGCAAGTTGGCTTGCTCATTACGGCTGGCGGCCACCGATTGCTGTTGGGCGTTGAGGTCGGCCAGCAGTTTACTGAGATCTTGTTCCTGTCGCTCCAAATCCGCTTGTAAGGCTTTAATTTTGGCCATGGCGCCGTCGATGTTGTCTTTGACCTTTTGGGTGTACTGCTGCTTGTCGGCAAAGTCACTGATGCTGTCGGAACTAGCCAGCACTTCAATCGGCGTCACCGCGCCTTGCTGATAAATGTCGCGGATGTTTTCGTCCAGGGTGGCTTTTTGGCTGGCCAGCTGGGCCGTGGCGTCAGCAATGCCGGCACGGACTTGGGCAATCTTCTGGGTGTTCAGCTGGATTTGATAGTTAATGGCGGCTATTTGGGCATTCAACACCGCCAGCTTGTTGGCCAATGTGTCAGCCTGAGCTTGCAAATCGTTAATTTGCGCTTGTTGCGCAGCAATTTGCTGGTTCAAAGCATTAATTTGGTCGTCGAAGGTATCGGCTAGGGCTGGGGCGGCAAAAGAAAAACAGACCGCCACGGCGATCGCGAGTTGAGCGATTTTTTGAATTTGGCGTTTGTTTTGCGGACGACTGATAAGTAGCACGAACATCCCCTCTAACATTAGCAGTATATCTGTAGAGCTTACGCTTGTCAAACCGCTAACGCAAGCAAACGAGCTAAAGTTTTAGGTAGCGCGTCATGGCCAACATCGATGAAGCCGTGCCGATCGCCAGTCCCACGCCGGTTTCAGCCAGAATTACCAAGACCGGATAATGTTTAAAAATCGCCATGGCCGAATTAATGTCCACGTAACTGCCCAGCTTCGGCCCGGCTGCCACTATCAAGGCGTACACCACCCCGGTGGCTATGATCGCCGCCACGATGCCATACAGCGCCGCTTCGAACAAAAACGGTCCGCGGATAAACCATTTGGTGGCACCCACCAGCTTCATAATTTCGATCTCCTCGCGGCGGGTAAAAATAGTCATGCGGATGGTATTAAAGATTATTAGCACCGAGATGACCGTAAACACCAAACTCATCGTTAGTCCGGCTCTTTTCATAAAGTTAATAAAGCCGACGATACGGTCGACAGCTTTTTTGCGTTCGCCGCTGTAACTGACGGCGTTTTTATCTTGGAGTAACGGCTTAATGTCGTCAGCGCCAAAAAACGCTACGATCGGGTCGAGTTTGTTGGGATCCTTAGCCTTCACCTGCAACGATTGCGGCAACGGATTATCTGCCTCGGAGATCGCGTTGAGCAAGGATTTATCGTACTGATTTTGCTGCCGGTAAATCGCCAAGGCATCAGCTTTGGAAATGTATTTGACCGACAGCACATTCGGCTGCCCTAGGACCCGATTCTGCAAATCTCGCACTTGGTCGGGCGTGACGGTATCCTTCAGATAAACCGACACATCGATTTTGTTCACAAAGCCTTTGAGCGTCGCCACTAGCGTGACATTACTAATGTAGGAAATCAAAATCATGGTCAAAGTAATGATCATAACGGCCGTGGCGGCGGTCGATAGCCAAGCGTTGCGCAAAAAGTTGCGCACGCCAGATTGAATAATCCGCCACAGGGTAATCACGAGGCTTTCCTCCGTCCTACCACTGGCACATGTGTGGTCAGTTCAAGGAAAAGCGAGCACCGCAAGCAAGACGTACCGTAAACGTACGTTGAGCGCGGAGCGCAGCTTTGACACAGAAATGGGCCGCATGTGCTTGTGGTAATCATACTTTGTAGCGCCCTTCCTGCTCGTCTTTAATGATCCTACCTCGGTTCAGGGTAATCACCCGGCGCTTCAGGGCATTAACGATTTCTTTGTTGTGGGTGGTAAGCAGCACTGTGGTACCGAAGCGGTTTATCTTCAAGAGTAGTTCGATAATTTCCCAGGCATACTTAGGGTCGAGGTTGCCGGTGGGCTCATCGGCAATCAATATTTTGGGCTGGCGTACCAGCGCCCGGGCAATCGCTACCCGCTGGCGTTCGCCGCCGGACAGCTCGGCCGGAAAGTTCGCGCCTTTACTCCCCAATCCCACCAGCTGTAGCACCTTGGGTACACTGCGCTTAATTTCGCCCGAGTGGGCGCCGCTGACTTCCAGGGCAAAGGCTACGTTTTCATAAACATTGCGGTTGGGCAGCAATTTAAAGTCTTGGAACACGACACCGATGCGCCGCCGCAGATGCGGAATGTCGGATTTTTTGAGCGTGTCGTAATCAATGCCGCCAACGATGATTTTGCCCGATGATTGGTATTCTTCCTTAATCAATAGTTTAATTAAGGTTGATTTGCCGGCGCCAGAGGTGCCAACAATGCTCACAAATTCTTTGGGTCCGATATGCAAATTCAGTCCCGACAAGGCGACTGACTGGTTGGGATAAATTTTAGTAACGCGGTCGAGCAGTATCACGCGGCTATTTTACCATACCGCTAATCTTGGCCGCCTAGCGGCCAATCTGGCTTTGCAAGTAAGCCTCGATGAATGGATCCAGCTCGCCATCCAACACCGCTTGGGCACTGGCGGTTTCAAAACCAGTGCGGTGGTCTTTGACTTTGGTATAAGGATGTAATACATACGAGCGAATTTGGTTGCCCCAACTGGGGGCGGCTTGGGCGCGCAGCTGACTGATGGTTTGCTGATGCTGTTCGGCCATTAATTTGGCCAGCCGAGCCTTCAGCACTGTCAAAGCCTTTTCTTTGTTTTGCAGTTGGCTGCGCTCGTTTTGAATCGCCACTACCAACCCCGTCGGCAAATGGGTCACCCGCACGGCTGAATCTGTGGTATTGACCGATTGACCACCCTTGCCGCCGCTACGGTAAACGTCGATGCGCAAATCCTTGGGATCCAATTCGACTATGTCTGTGCGTTCCAATTGCGGCACCACTTCCACCAAAGCAAACGAGGTTTGGCGCAGGTTATCGGCATTAAATGGGCTTAACCTCACTAAACGATGAACCCCTTGCTCTGATTTCAGGAGACCATAGACCAAGCGGCCGTTAATTTCCAGGGTGGCGCTTTTAATCCCCGCCTCTTCCCCGGCCGACTCTTCCAGGATTGTGGCCTGGTAACCGTGTTTTTCGGCCCAGCGCAAATACATCCGTTCCAGCATGGCCGCCCAATCCTGGGCATCAGTGCCGCCGGTACCGGCAAACAGTTGGATGATGGCACCTGATTGGTCGTAGGGACCGGATAATTTCAGTTCGGCTTCCCGGCCGGCATAATCCTGCGCCAATCGTCGATAATCGGCCTCGATCTCGGGTTGCATGGCCGGATCGCCCAGTTTAGCCAGCTCTAAGGTTTCTGCAATGTCTGCTGCCAGCTTAGTCCAGCCCGCAACGTGATCTTTTAGCTGGCTTAATTGTTTGCTAATGCTGGGTGCCTCGGTGGTTTGCCAAAAGTCCGGAGCTTGGGCTTTCGCTTCTAACTCGGCGATGGTGGCTTGGTCGCCAGGCAGGTTTAATTTGGCCATGGCCACATCGACCTTAGCCGCCAAAGCTTCCAGTTGTTTAACCAGCTCGTGCATGGCCTCAATTATAGCGCAGCCCCTACCAGGCAAGAAATTCACCATTTGGAACATCCAGCTTGCAGTGAGTTCAAGGCGCGACGAACGAGCGATACGGGATATCGTGAGTAAGGAGAAACGCTGAAATCGCGCAAGGTGGATGTTCCCTCCGGGCCGGTATCTTTTGCGTCATGGCTTCGTTGCGCGTCGCTCGCATATATCCCGATATGCTCGCTCCTTGCGCCTCGCCCTGGCCCAAAACCTTACCGGCCAAATGTAAATTTCTTGCCTGGTAGGGGCTTAAACTAAAAACTCCCCGAAGGGAGTTTTTAGTTTGTCGCAAAGCGACAAGCGCCAAGTTGCGGGGCCGAAGCCCCGACAACTAGTGCTTACTGACGCTTTAAAGCGTCTAGCAAAGCGCGCTTACTGCGACGGTAGGCCTGGACAGTATAGCCCACAGCCCCCGTACCCAGGGCAGCCGCAGCCGTACCTTCCATACCGGTAGCCGGTAAGGGAGTAGGCGTAACGGGCGGCACTGAGACAGTTGTCGCAATGTTGACGTTGACCACAGCCGTGTTGTACAGCTCGTTTAAGCCGGTGGGGTGAACCACGCCGACGTTGGTCAAACGGTGCGGACCAGCCGGAATACTATCGGCAATTTTCAGCTTCAAGTAAACGCGACCGACACCGCCGGGGGTCAGCGACCCACCGGTCACACCACCAGTTGTGATGGTGTCAGGCAAAACCAAACCACCGGTACCAGTGGCCGAGTTGACTAGTTTAGTCGAACCGGGCACTAGCGTCATGTAAGGCGGCATGTTGTCGCGGACAATGATGTCCTTCAGCAACGTGTTGCCGGCATTGTTAAAGGTAATAACATACTGCACGACATCACCCGGCTTAGCATTGATTTCCGGCACGTAACTGCCAACTCCGTCCGGACGCACCAGTTTGGTGACGCCGAAGACGCTGGCACGGACACGGACCAGAATGGTTACGGTCGCCTCGAAGTTAAAGCAGGGCTTTTCGTTTTCGAGCACCATACCATTGCCATTGACAATGGCGTCACCGGCTGTGCCTAATTTAGTCGTTACCCATTTCGGGCTGGCATTGGTGCCAATGTTGTGGCGCCACTGCGCCGAACCGGGAATGTATTCCAAGTTGGCACTGGCTAGCGACAGGTTAACCTTCGCGGTATCGGTGACGCTATTAGAGTTAGCGGCCGAAACGTGCGAAGTAATGGTTTGGCTGGCGCCAGCGGCACTCGGAACGTCGATTTTAACCTTCAGGTTATTAGCGATCTTGCCCGAGTTGGCGTCTTCGCGGTTGTGATACCAAACTTCCACGGCCACGACATCGTCGACTTTGGCCGAAGTTGCCTTGGCGTAATTGGTGTTGGTGGTGGTGTTACGAACATTGACACGGCTTTCGATCTGAACCGTACTGGCAGCCGAACCTGCAAAAGGCAGAGCGGCCATGGCCAGTGCAGCCAAAAAGGCCGTCACTTTCTTGAATTTAAACATAAGTTTCTCCTTAAAAGGACTGAAGTTAATTTAATGATTTAGTGGTTTGGTGGTGGGCCTGGTTGTAAAGGAGCACCAGCCGAATAGTCAAAGATTATTACTAAAGTGTTGCCCGTAAGGCAACCCCGACACTTGTCGAGGCTGCCTTACGGTATGGCCGTCGAACCATAAGTTCGACGTCGTTGCGTTCTAACCGCAGGTTGCCGGATCTCCACCGGGGCACGGATCGCCGCTACCGGTTGGACCCGGATTGGGCGGTGTGCGTTCAGGAGCCGGTGTCGGTGCGGGATCGCCTCCCGAACCGCTGCCGCCTGGTGAGCAATCGGTACAGTCGCCGGGATTGTGACCCGGTTGTGGTTGCTCAGCCGTGCCGCGTTCGTAGTCGCTAGTGCGGCCGGGATCGCGGCGACGGTTTTGTTCTCGTCCGCTAGTGGGCGAGCCGCAAATGCCCGGGTGTGGACACTTAACGAACTCACGTTGCGGACGAGGTGGAACCTTGGGGACACTGGGGATCGGGATTTCCGATACCCCATTGCCGCAAGTGGTGAATACCTTGATTTCTTTTCCATCCTTCCGGATGGAAAGATACTCACGGCTATGTTTCAACCGATCCTTGAACTGGACCAGCTTGCCGGATTTACCATCGATGACGGTGTTCCAGACCAAAGTTCCCTTGGGCATCTCGCCCAATGAAACCGTGGCGCCGGCAAAGTAGCCGAACACGATCGCGAGATCGCTGGCTAGCTTTTGCTGATTCCCCACAGCACGGCGGTCAGTGTAGGGCTGGTCGTACAGTTCCTTGACCTTGCGCGCCAAGTAGTCGGTTGCCTTGGGCGACAACACCAACTTGTCTTGCAAATCCTGGAACTTGGCCTGGGCACCATTACCGACTAAACCGTTAAACAAGACGCAACCGTCGACACAGTCGACGCCGCCTTTGTTCGCCGGTCCGGGTTTGAGACCCCGCTGATGTGCACGACCAAACGCACGAGCTATCAGTGCGTCGATTGGGCCGGGTGTTGATTGGATTGACGCAGTTGCTGTCGGTGAAACGATTGCATTCGCACTGCGTGAATGCGGCGAACCGGACGGAATCGCCTCTGCGATACCCAGGGCTAGCGACATCATCGCCAGTAGGGTGACAGAGGTCCAGAAAATCCGCTTCATCACTCACCCCTTTCCTGGGTGCTTGAGTGTGTGTGCCCCGGGATGAACCCGGGGCACAACCTTCTTCATCTGGCCCAGCGGCGCGTTTGACTGCGCCACAGAGCCTCCATCACAATCATGAACACGCTGATCGCCAGCAGGATTGACATGGCCAGCGCAAATGCGCGCTCCCAGCTGTTCCCGTTGAAAAGATCAACGCCGAAACCCTGCGCCACGCCGTAGCCGGCGAAGAATAGGCCCAACGCTGTAACCGCCCCAACTGCGAGTGCCATGGTCCGAAGACCAAGTCGGTGCAGGAACCCGCGATTGTTGGGTGCATCCACTGGCGGTGAGGCCAGCGGGGTTGGCGCTGTGGCCGACTGCCGTTCCGCCGCTTGAGCTTCCGCCACTGGGGCGGCTGCTGCTGCGGCCATTGGAGCCGGCGCCGGCGTTTCGATCGGCGGGGTTTCCACTGCCGCAACCGCAGCCGGTGGGGCCGCAGGTGCGGCTTCGCCGGTGAAGACCGCCATGACGGCGGCGGAACGGCTGTCGGCTTCGGCGATCACCGCCTCGACCTCGGCCAGTTCCCGGCGGGCCCGGGCGTCGTTTTCCGACGAACTCCGGACCACTCCCTCCAACTCTCGCTGGAGTTTGTTGCGCTGCTTCACCAACTCGTCGCGCTGGCTGGCCAAGCCGCCCGAGGATGGGCGGCTTGACGGCGATGGTGGCGACGGAGGTGAGCCGACCGGCTCTTCCGCCGGTTCCGGCATCGCGTGCAGCAACGGCACTACTTCGTCGCCGT
Source organism: uncultured Candidatus Saccharimonadales bacterium (assembly GCA_964535275.1). Lineage (GTDB taxonomy): Bacteria > Patescibacteriota > Saccharimonadia > UBA4664 > CAZHSX01 > CAZHSX01. The sequence continues at coordinate 14,483 of CAZHSX010000001.1, read as the reverse complement.
TGGTGTCGTCTTCATCTTCGAGCAACCCGGCCAGAGCCGGATCAACCCCGATGTTCAGATCTTCCGCCATGTTAATGCACTCCCTTCCGAATGCGCGATTGGATGGCGATCATGCGCAGAACCACTTCCCGCTTCTTCAAGCTGCGGTTGCGGCCACGCGCTTCCTGCAAGACGCCAAGAATGACGTCGTTGTACCGTTCTTGCCGCAGCCGGATTAACTCCGGATCATCCCCGGCATACCCCTGCAGTTCCTCCTCCAGCTCGGCCATTTTGGCCAGCAACAGGCGGCACTCGTAGTGGTAATTGGGGAAGTTGATCTCCGGCACCTTGCCAGAAGATCTCGGCAAACGGCACTTGCCCTCAAGCAGGGCGTAGAGCTTGCCCCGCAGACGCGGGTCAAGCTCGGCCCCGCAGGCTTCACAGTTGCGGTTGACACACCACAGCGCCCCCAGGTCTTCCTCCATCTGCCGAAGCAAACGGCTGGAAAGTACCGGGTAGGACGCATCGGAATCAGCCTTCAACTGCAAATGCCGCACGACCGACAGTTTGATCTTCTCCCCTAACAGCATCGGGTCGTCATAGACGACATTGATGCCTTGGGCTTGGATCTTCGCCGGTCGGAAGGGCTTGTCCAGCTGTCGGAAGGCAGTGATGCGCTCCGATAACCGGTGCAGGCGGTCGCCGTCAGCGCCGGTGAAGCGCGGGCGGGATTTGCGGCCTTCATCCACCAGCAAACGCTTGGCTGCACTGGGGTGCGGCATCAGCGCCGTTGATGTGAGTTCAGGCTGCAGTTCGGAGGGGGCTTGGTCTTGGTGAACCTTGCAATATCCGGCTTCTGTAGCCGGCTTCTTGCAGGGTTTCCCAGACTTAGTCACCCCTTGGCATTGATCCATGAATTCACCTCCTAGTCGGTTGTCACTCGATCCGCCGATTAGCGGTCTACCCATACAGGTAAGCCGCCTCTCGGCGGATGTTGTTAAACCTCCAGGGAGGTACCATGATCTTTGGTGTTGAATCTGCCCAACGGACAGAGGCCTACCAGCGCTTTACCTGGGCGGCAAGTAAAAACGCTGGCAGAACTCTGCCCGCATGGACAAACTCGCAAACAAGGCCACTGTAGTTAAAGGCTACACGGGCCGGTTAACAATCTTTGACTATTCGGCTGTCAATTTGCCAGCCGCAATGGGAACCACCACTCACTGCAGTAACTTTGTACACATTAGCATAATCGGAATAGTTTGTCAATCACTTTTAGATAAGTGCACAAGACGTTGGCTGTAGCCTTGTGCAGAGTTCTAACGCTAAGCTCGATGTTCCGGTGCGTTAATGAGGCCACACTTCTTATACTTAAGCCCGCTGCCACAGGGACAGGGGTCATTACGGCCCACCTTATCGCCCACCGTTTTAGGGCGTTTCCGCACCGGCTGGGCCGCCCCTCCACCTGCAATGGCGCCAATCGGTTGGGCCGCTTCAGCAGCCTTGGTCAGCGCCGTTTCCAGGGGTGCCGAAGTTTCGGTCTTGGTAACGCTAACTCTAAAGATGGTTGAGGCAATCTCGGCTTCCATAATGCTCACCAGCTGTTGGAATAGTTTGTAGCCTTCGTTCTTATACTCCACCAACGGATCGCGCTGGCCGATCGCTCGCAGCCCAATGCCGCTGCGCAGACTTTCCATGGCTTCTAAATGCTCAATCCATAGGTTATCCAGTACCCGCAGGTAGGTCAGCCGCTCGGCCAGACGCATGCCTTCGGCGCCAAATTCCCGTTCGCGCTGGTCGTATAATTTAACGGCCGCTTGGTGCAGCAAATCTGCCAACTCGGTGGCATGGGCTTTCTTCAGTGATTTGGTCAACCCCTCGTCCACCGGCATTACCCCGCCAGCCGCTTTGACAACGTCTTCTAGCTGTACTTCCCCAGTACGCGCATCGCTGTGGGCACTGACAATTGCTTCGAATTCTACCCGGATCATGCCCAAAATCTCTTCGCGCAGGCTGGCGTTTTCCAGCGCCCGGCGGCGTTTGGCATAGATCACCTCACGGTGCTTATTCATCACATCATCGTATTCCACCAGTTGTTTGCGGATGTCGAAGTTGTGGCCCTCCACCTTCTTTTGGGCGCTTTCCAGCGATTTACTGACAATAGCGTTCTCGATCGGCGTGTCTTCGTCCAGGCCCAAAGTCGTCATTAAACTGCCAATCCGCTCACTGCCAAAAATGCGCATTAAATCATCTTCCAGCGACACGTAAAATTGGCTGGAACCCGGATCACCTTGACGCCCGCTGCGCCCGCGTAGCTGGTTATCAATCCGCCGGGCCTCGTGGCGCTCGGTACCCAGCACGTGCAGGCCGCCCAGCTCGGCCACGCCGTCTTCCAGCACGATATCAGTGCCGCGACCGGCAATGTTGGTGGCCAAGGTAACGGCGCCCTTTTTGCCAGCGGCCGCGATGATGGCGGCTTCGGCCTCATTGTTTTTGGCGTTTAACACCTGATGCGGAATCTTAAATTCGTCCAAGATTTGGCTTAATCCCTCGTTTTTTTCGATTGATACCGTACCCATCAATACTGGCTGCCCCTTGGCGTGCCGTTCGGCCACGTCCCCCGCCACCGCCCTAAACTTACCGGCCTCGGTTTTATAAATCCGGTCACCCAAGTCCTGGCGCACCATCGGCTGGTGGGTGGGGATTACCACCACGTCCAACGAATAAATCTTATGAAACTCCTCGGCCTCGGTGGCAGCCGTACCGGTCATGCCAGCCAGTTTGTCGTACAAACGAAAGTAATTTTGAAAAGTAATGGTGGCCAGCGTCAGTGATTCCTGCTGGATCGGCACGTTTTCTTTGGCTTCAATGGCCTGGTGCAGACCCTCGCTGTAACGGCGGCCGTGCATCAGCCGGCCGGTAAACTCGTCCACGATAATAATTTCCCCTTCCCGGTTCACGTAGTCGCGGTCACGCTTAAACAGCGCCTCGGCTTTCAATGCTTGCTCGATATGATGGACGTCGTCGATCCGTCCGGCTTCGTAGACGTTATCCACCCCCAATGCCCGCTCGATAGCCTTAATGCCTTCGTCGGTCAAGCTAACAGCCTTCATTTTTTCATCCACGGTGTAGTCACTGTCTGGCTTTAACCCGGCCGCCAATTTGGCAAATTGATAATACCGTTCGGTGGATTCCCCGGCCGGAGCCGAAATAATCAAGGGTGTGCGGGCTTCGTCGATTAAGATCGAGTCAACCTCGTCCACAATGGCAAAGTTGAGCGGCCGCTGGACCATTTTGCCCAAGTCATCCACCATGTTGTCGCGCAGGTAATCAAAGCCGAATTCGTTGTTAGTCCCATAGGTGATATCGGCGGCGTAAGCCTCGTGCCGCGTCACCGGTTTTAAGTGTTTCAGCCGCTCGTCGGCGTGGTCAGGGTCGTTGTATTTCGGGTCATAGAGCAATGCCTGCTCGTGGACGATCACCCCTACGGACATCCCCAATTGGTGGTAGACCGGTCCCATCCAGCCGGCGTCCCGCCGAGCCAAGTAATCGTTAACCGTCACCACGTGCACGCCCTTGCCGGTCAGCGCGTTCAAATACACCGGTAAGGTGGCCACCAGGGTTTTGCCTTCACCAGTACGCATTTCGGCGATTTTGCCCTGGTGCAGGATCGCTCCGCCGATTAATTGCACGTCAAAATGGCGCAGACCGATGGCCCGGCGGGCAGCTTCTCGCGCCAGGGCAAAAGCCTCTGGCATTAGAGTGTCCAGACTCTCGCCTTTTTGTAGCCGCTGCTTGAGTTTGGCGGTTTCGGCCGTCAACTGGGCGGCTTTTAAGTCTTTAATTTTGGGTTCTTGGTCGCCAACACGCTTAACCAACGGCTCCAGTCGGCTGACTTCGCGAGCATTGGCGTCGCCCATTAGCTTATTGAACAGCTTCATCGATTCGACTTTTTTAGGTTAAGACTAAAGTATTATACCCTATCGCCGCCCCGGCGTAGGCGTCCTAATAAACGTCGCGTGCGATCGTGGCCAGGCCAATGACGGTGCTTGTACTTGAGGATCTGGGCTTTAAGTTTGGCCTCCACGATATCAATGGCGGCGTACATATTTAAGGTCGCTTCTTTAGACTGAATCACGGCACCGGGCGCGTTAATAATGACTTCACAGACAAACTGGTTATCTTCGCGGCCGCTTTTATCGAGGCTTAGCACTACTTTGGCACGGGCGTTTTTAGCGGCCTTGGGCAAGTATTTGGCCAGACCACCAATTTTTTCATTGGCGTAGGCTTTTATTTTATCGCTGAGGTCAAAGCCACCGTGACCGCTGATATTGATTTCAATCATAAAAATTTGGCTCCATAAATTTTACGCAGGGCTTTAGGTAGCTTCACCCGCCCGTCGGCCTGCTGGTGGTTTTCCAAAATCGCGATCATGGTGCGGCTAATCGCCACGGCCGTACCGTTTAAAGTGTGGGCAAAACTGGCGCCGGATTGTTTAACTCCCAATCGCCGGGCCTGAAAATCGGTGCAGTTACTGGCACTGGTTAACTCCCGATACTGACTCTCGACCGGACTCCAATATTCCAGATCGTACTTTTGATAATGAGGGGCACCCATATCGCCGGCAGCGGTGCGGCTGACACGGTAGGGAATTTCTAATTTTTGCACAATGTTTTCCTGCAACTGAACCAATTTATCCAGCCAGTCGATACTTGACTCGGGCGCGCAAAACACGAATAACTCCAGCTTATTAAACTGGTGCACCCGGAACAGACCTTTGGAATGTTTACCGTAAGCACCAGCCTCGCGCCGGTAACTGGGGCTCCAGCCCACATACAGTTTGGGCTGGGCCAGGTCCAGGGTTTCGTCAGCGTGATAGCCGGCCAACGGGATTTCCGCCGTGCCGATTAGATACAAATCCTCGTTCTCCACTTGGTAAACTTGCTGCTCTTGTTCGCCGCGGGGTGTAAAACCGCTGCCGGCTAGGATCCGGCCGTTAACCAAATGCGGCACGTCCATGGCAATAAACCCGGCGGCTTCGGCCTCGGCCAGCGCCAAACGTTTTAAAGCCAGCTCCAGTTTTACCAGCGGTCCGATTTGGTAATAAAATTTGTTGCCGGCCACCTTGGCGCCGCGTTCAAAATCCAGCCAACCGTTTTCAGTTGCCAGAGTTTGATGATCCTTTAACTCCGGCTGCTTCTGGGCCTTGCCCCAGGTTTTTTCCACCCGATTGTCTGCCTCGCCGCCCTCCGGCGTATCATCGGCCAGCAAGTTGGGAACGTTTAACAGTAACTCTTGGTACTTGGTTTCAAGTTTGGCCAGCTCGGCTTCTTGATTTTCCAACTTGGTTTTAGTAGTTTTGAGGGTTTTGAGCTGCGCCGTGGTTGGCTTACCTTTGACATTTAACTTGGCCCGCAGGCCTTCGGTTTCAACGATTAACTTAGTTCGCTGCTTGTCGAGTGAAAGCAGCGCGTCGATATCAAGCTTGGTTCCCCGCCGGGAAGCAGAATCCTGATAAGGTTTGGGATCGGCCCGCAGGGCCTTGATGTCGATCATTGCTAACAGTATAACAAGTGGGCGCTAAAAATGTTACAGGGGAGGCTTACGCCTCCCCTGAATTACTCGACTGTCACAGCCTCGAGAAAATTGCTCTCGACGCAGCTGGGATCATCCGCGGCCAACAGACTTCCAAACTCACCGGCATCGAAGTAGCCGATGAAATTCTGAAGCACAGTCGGCAGAACAATCCGATACCTGTCCTTCTCGATCTTCCAGCACTGCGTGCCCCAGGCCAGAACCAACGCTGGCGCTCCCCGCAAGTTTGTGTCGACGTGCCCGCTCTGGACATGCATCGGGGCGATCGGCGCCAAGCGCTCTGGCCAATACACACTCATCGGGGTTACCTAGCCACCCCTTGGGAAGTAGGTGGATTTGAGCGACGCCCGCCGCTCTGCGAGCTCGGTTGACCAGTCGCTTGGCCGACCAACGTGTTTTCAATTCGTCCCACCGCATGCCCTCTCCTCTCTCGCGGTAGAGTTACGATAGCATTCGCTGAGTTAGTCTACAAGCTGGAAGCGCTTGGTTAACCAAGCCCGGTCCAAGCTGGCCAAAAACCAGCCGGCTTTGGGGCCGCTGTCTTTACCCAAGATGACGCGATAAATGGCTTTAAAGGCATCCCCCTTGGGCAACCCGACAACATCGACAGTAGCGTAAATCAGATCATGCATGCCCTGGCCGGACAGGTCTTTTTCTTTATTAATACCCTCGGCCAGCTTGGCCAAAAAGCCCTTTTGGTCCTTGGATAATTCAACTTTTGGCAGCTTTTCCTGCACCTGGAATTTAACCTCTTCGGGTGCGTACTTGGCTAACCAATTAGCCACGTAAGCAAACTCGCGGGTCAGTACGTCTTTTTGACCCTCCACTGCCCCCTCGTAACCGGTGCGGGCCAAAATTTCCATGGCCTCATCGACTTTGCCCAGCGCCGCTTGATACACGCTGACCATATGGCTAAACGGCACATTAGCAATGGTTTGACGGGCCTTACCCGCCACCGCCAACTGATAAGCCTCGGCAAACTCATGCCCCTCGCCTGCCCGCGCGGCCTCTTCGACTTTGGAAAACTCTTCGATCAGGTTGTATAACCCTAATCCGGAATCAAAGTACAAAATTCGCTCCGGCCGGCTGCGCAGGACAAAATAACGCAGAATTTCCGCCGGCATCACTTCCAATGCTTGATCGGGAGTCACCAAATTGCCCAATGAGCTGGACATTTTTTTGGTGTCACCCTTGAGATTAATGGTGTCGTACGGCACCGGGTACGGCGCCTGAACCCCAAACACCGCCGGGGCAAATTCCTTGCCCGTATCGTAGGAACTGCCCTTGGTGGCTAGCTCCCGCCCAAATGGCTCAACCATCACCCCCCACAGCGCCCAGCGCGCCGGCCAATCCAGCCGCCAATTCAGTTTGACCTGGCCGTCGTCATAGCGCACACCTTCAATCGTCTGGGTTTTTGGATCCCAGCTGTCAACTTTGGCGTTAAAAAATTGCTTGGTCTTAGGGTTAATGACTTGCACCGGCGTCCAGTCCTTGTCGACTTGTCGGCCGGAAACCCGCTCGAAAATCTCGCGGATCTTGACATTGTTTCCCAGCACTTTTTCAATATACGGTGCCATCTTGCCGTTACGATATTGGTCTTCGTAACTAAATACCACTTCCATTTCCACGCCCATGGCCTGGGCGGCGATTTCAAACTGGGCATAAAAGTGCTGGGCATAGTGCGCGTGGCAGTCGCCTTCGGGATCTGGCACCAGGCAAATCGGCCAGCCGACGTATTTGTCGTATTCCTTAGGCAAAAATTCGTAGCGCTTGCGCAGCGGATCAAAGTTGTCGGAAAAATGCAGGTGCTTAGCCCGGCGGCCGGCACTCTTAATGCCGCGCGTAATCGCGTCGGCTGTCAGCACCTCGCGAAAATGGCCAATGTGATACGAAGCCGAAGGAGAAATTCCGCTCGCCACTATAATTTCGCCTTTTGGGTGTTTGGCCAGGATCTCGGCCACCACAATATCTAGCCAGTACTTGCTTTCCATTGGCTCATTGTACCAAAAAAGAGCCCCGTGGGGCTCTTTGGGTCACTAGCTTAGGTTTATTCGATGTGCTTAATCTTGTAAACGATAGTGCCAGACGGAACTGTCACTTCCACCTGCTCACCTTTGGTTTTACCCAACAGTGCCCGGCCAATTGGCGACTCATTTGAAATCAGGCCTTTTTCGGGATCGGCTTCGGTACTACCCACAATGGTGTACTTTTGCACACCGTTTTCCAGCTCCAGGTGAACCGTACAGCCGATGTCGACTTTGTCGGCCTTTTTGGGAGACTCAATGACTTTGGCATGCTTCAAAATGGTTTCGATTTCGGCAATCCGGCCTTCAATGAAAGCCTGCTGGTCCTTGGCGTCGTCCCACTGAATGTTTTCGCTTAGGTCGCCGTACTCTTTGGCTTCCTTCAGCCGCATGGCGATTTTGGCGCGTTGATTGTGCGTCAAATCATCCAGTTCCTCGCGCAGCTTGGCGATGCCGTCTTGGGTCAAGTAATATTCTTTTTGGCTGCTGGCTGTAGTCATGTGGTCTCCTTTTGGGCTGTCGCGATAGCCTTAAAAAAAGGCTCGGGATTTTAACCCGAGGGAAGTGCGTGTTAGTTGATGTTAATCCGGTCGTTTCTGAACGCCATCATTGTCGCCCCGCCCGCCGAGGCTGTCAAGAGTTATTGTTGTCAACCATTGTTAACATTTACAGATGCGGTTATGGTTGCAATTAATGTGGTCGATTATTGAAGTACCAGGTCAGGGCTTCGCGCACCACCGGCGCGGCAAACTCGGCACCTTCACCGGGCGCGTTTTCCACTAACGCCACCATCACAATTTGCGGATCTTCGTAAGGCGCAAAAGCCTCAAACCACGCCTCCGGTTTGCCTTTGCGCTCCGGATCGGTTTCGGCCGTGCCGGTTTTGGCCGCTACGTGCACTGGCACTTGCTTTTCGATTAAGCAGCAGGCTGTGCCGCTGGTTACCGCCTGACGCATACCGTCGCGCACTACGGCTAGCGTGGCCGGCGTAGCAATGTTGCGTCGCAGGGCATCCGGCTGGATTTCTTGGACCACCTTGCCCTGCCCGTCGGTAATTTGCTTTACATAATGGGGCTTGTACACCGTACCGCCGTTGGCCACTGCCGCTATCGCCACCGCCATTTGCAGTGGCGACACCAAAATGTCGCCTTGCCCTACCGACACGTTGTAAGTATCACCGGTGTACCACGGCTCTTTAGCAAATTTGAATTTCCAGTCCGGTGTCGGCACCCGCCCGGCCGTTTCCTCCGGCACGTCCACGCCCGTGCGCGATCCCAAACCAAAGCGTTGGTAATAATTGGCCAGCTTATCGATCCCCAACCCTACAAAGTTGCCATAACCGCCAGCCACAGTGTAAAAGAATATGTCCGAGCTCATGGCCAGCGCCCGGGTAACATTCATGGCGCCCAAACCAGAGTGCTCCCAACCATAAAAAGTGTAGGTGACCGACGGATTGTATTGGTTAACAATGTCCAACTTGCCCTTGTCGACAATCGTAGTAGAGGTATCAATCACGTGCTCGTCCAAGGCAGCTGAAGCCACCAACGGTTTAATAATCGAGCCTGATGGGTAGGCTCCGGCCGTAACTTTGTTGTATAACGGGCCGGCGGAATCGTTTACTAACTTTTGGAAATCGGCCTGGGAAATGCCGCGGCTAAACAAATTATTGTCATACCCGGGCAAGCTGACCGAAGCCAGGATCTCGCCGGTTTTGGGGTTTAAGGCTACGGCCGCACCGCGCTTACTGGCGCCCCGGTCCATTTGGGTTTGCAGACTTTGGGCTAGGTGCAACTCCAGCTCACTATCGATCGACAATACCAAATTCTGGCCCGGCTGGGCGGGCTTGGCCGCCAATACCTTCACCGGATGGCCTTCGGCATCAACCTCAGTTTCGTCGCTGCCGCGGGTGCCCTTTAGCACGTTCTCGTATTGTTTTTCCAGCCCGGCTTTGCCGACGTAATCGGTAGGTATGTAATCGCTGCTTTGCAGGTCATTCGGGTCCACCGGACCGGTGTAACCCAGCACATGGGATAGCGGCAAACCGGCAGCATATTCGCGACTGGGGTTAACGTCTAGGCTAAAGCCAGTTAAGAGCAATACTGATTGGTCGAGTAGTAAGGCCTTGTCCCGATCCAGATTGGGAATCACCGGTAGCGGCACCGGGTAGTTCACACCCTTGGCCTCGGTTTTGGCGGCAATGTCAGCCGCACTCACGCCGGTTAACTTGCCTAGTTGGGCATACTCCGCCTGACGGGTTGCAGCACTGCGCGGCAGTTGCGACGGGATAACATTAACATCAAAGCCAGCTTCGTTGCGTACCAATACGTTATGATTGCGGTCGTAAATCACCCCCCGCGGGGCCCGGGTGATTTTCTGACGCACCCGGTTGTCTTCGGCCAGGCTAAAGTTGTGGCCGCCACCTTGAATTTGCAAATTCGCCAGCCGGCCCACCAACACCACCAAAATCAATGCCAGCGCGCCGCCCAGCCACCACAGCGAACTCTGGCCAGCCGGTACTTCCAAGGTCTGGGCCTCGCTGTCAGCCGGCAGTAAGTATTCGCTCCAACGCTCGTGGTCGCCGGGTTGGCGCCGGACGAGGTATTTACCGATGCCTTTCCCCGGCCCGGGCTCAAAGCCGCCGTCATCGCGCTTGAACCTCATCGCCGGCCCTCCGACGAGCGAGTGATTATCATTTCTCCCCGCCGCTCCAGCCAAGGCCGAACCAGCGGCCGGATCGCCAGCAGTATTAGACCGTTCAAAACCATCTCTGCCCCTACCCGGCCCAATACCAAACTAAACGGATGCAGATGATGCCAAATACCAGCCAGCACCGCCACGTTAAAAATCAAGGTCGCGGCGGCGACAGTTAATAATTGCGGCGCTGCTTGCTCCAATGCCACCCCGCCGCGCTTGACCATTACCAGTGCTAGCGCCAAGAAAGTGTAAAAGGCCAAGCGCAGGCCAAAATCGGCGCCGCTAAGTAGGTCTAGCAGCAATCCTCCGCCCAAGCCGATGGCCGCCGTTTCGGTGGCGGTCAGGGCTACCGCCGCCGCGACTAGCACCACAGCCAGTAAATCCGGCACCGCCCCGTAGGGCCGCCAAGCCGCCAAAAAACTGACCTGAATCCACACCGCCGCTACCGTCACGACCGTTAAAACCGCGTTCCTCATAGGGACACAACCACAAACACTAATTCCAGCCGCGTAAATTTAACGTCTGAACTAAGGGTAGCGGTTTGGAAGACGGCGTTATCGCTGGTGGCTACAGTTTCAACCCGGCCGATAATTATCCCTTTGGGCACTTCGTCGCCCAAGCCGCTGGTAATAATCGTGTCGCCCGGCTTCACCGCGTCGGTCTGGGCAATTTTATCCATTACCAGCCCTGTGCCCAAGGCACCATTAACCGTGCCGGTAGCCCTGGACTGCTGATCGAGCCCGTTCAAACGAAAGTTGGGATCGGATAACAGCCAAACTTTGGCCGATATCGGCGTGGCCTCGCTGACTCTCCCTACCAACGCTCCGCCCAACACCACCGCCTGGCCGACTTTAATGCCGTCGTTTGTGCCGCGGCCCAGTGTTAGGTAGCCGCGAAAGTTATCTGGCTGGTAGCTGGCGACTTCGGCCGGAATTAACTTGCGCGTCGGGGTGGGATTAAAGCCAAGTTGTTGGCGCAAGGTGTCATTTTGCAACCGCAATTCGCTGTCCTGGGAAAGTTGCTGGCGCAGAGTGGCGTTTTCGGCCTCGAGCCGGGCGTTGCGGCTGGACAAATCTTTAATTTGCCCGATTTCGTGGAACCAATTACCAGTACCGCTTCCGGCCGCCGATAAGCCGCGCCCAATAGGGTCAAAAACAGCCGTAGCAGCGGTTTTAAGCGGTGCCAGCCAGCCGCGCCGGCCGGCCAATACCAGCACTGCGCCGGCCACCACCAGCACCAGCAGCTTTTTGGTTCGCTTTTGTTTAGCCAACTCACCTTTTTTCATTTGCCACCTCCTACTTGGGAATCTTTCCGAACTGGGTAGGAACTAGGATTTCTTTCATACTGTCGATGTCTTCCAGCACCAGCCCCGTGCCGCGCACTACCGCCGTTAGAGGATCGTCGGCTATCACCACCGGCATTTTGGTTTCCTGATGTATTAACAGATCCAGTCCTTTTAACAGCGCACCGCCGCCAGCCAGGATAATGCCCTTGTCCATAATGTCAGCCACTAGCTCTGGCGGTGTTTCCTCGATAGTAATTTTGATTGCCTCCACGACCTGGCGGATACTTTTGACCAATGCCTGGCGGATTTGTTCGGGCGTGACAATAATTTCTTTGGGTAGGCCGCTAACCAAATCTCGGCCGCGCATCGGCACTGGTTTTAAACCTTCCAGCGGGTAGGCCGAGCCGATGGCGATTTTAATGTTCTCGGCCGTGCGCTCGCCAATTTGCAAGCTAAATTCATCGCGGGCGTACTGCATAATGTCTTCGGTCAACTCGTCCCCGGCAATTCGTAAACTGCGGCTGGCCACAATACCGCCCAGGGAAATCAAGGCTACCTCGGTAGTGCCACCACCAATGTCCACGATCATGCTGCCGGCGGCGTCTTGGATTGGCAGTCGGCTGCCAATCGCAGCCGCCATCGGCTCCTCAATTAACAAGGTTTGGCGGGCGCCGGCATTAGTGCTGGCGTCCTCGACCGCCCGCTTTTCGACCTCGGTCACGCCCGACGGGATGCCGATCACCACCCGCGGCCGCGGAAAAATCGTAAAACTTTCTTTGTGTACCTTGTCGATAAAGTAACGCAGCATTTGCTCGGTAACTTCAAAGTCGCTGACCACCCCATCCACTAACGGTCGGGTGGCCACAATGTTGCCGGGGGTTTTACCCACCATTTTTTTAGCCTCGTCACCGATGGCCAGCACCTGCCCAGTTTTGGTGTTCAGCGCTACCACCGACGGTTCATTAATCACAATGCCTTGACCGCGCACATACACCAAAGTATTGGCAGTGCCCAAATCAATACCCACGTCATGACTAAATAACCCCAGCACACGGTTTATCATCCAACCCAGTTTACCAGCCCGTGCTTATCTGTAGCAAGGCGGAAATGGGACTAAAGTTGACGACTTATTTTAATCTGACTGCAACGGGAGTAAAGGACAAATAATGTGAACAACCGTAAGCGTTAAAATGACGATAATTGCTCTAATTTGGACTCATCCGAATTGCGCTGTTTCACCTCGACCGAATTTTTTTCCAAAGTTTTAGGGCTGAGGGTCAGACGGATTGGACAGCCAATCAAGTCGGCGTCGGCAAACTTTTGGCCAGGCGAGGCGTCACGATCATCGTAAATCACTTCCTTACCGGCTTTGATTAAATCGTCGTAAAGCTGCTCGGCCGCGGCTTTCACCTTGGCGTCGTCGCCCAGCGCGATTAAATGATACTGGGCCGGCGCTACGTTTTCGGGCCAAATAATGCCTTTGTCGTCGTGGTGGACTTCCACGATCGCCCCCATCGCCCGGCTAATTCCCAATCCGTAACAACCCATCAACACCGCGTGGCGCTGATCCTTTTCGTCTACGTAATCAAAGTCAAACGGCTCGGTAAAGCGGCTGCCGAGCTTAAAGATATTCCCGACCTCGATGGCTTTAGCCTCGACGATTTTGCCATCACAGTCGGGGCATTTGTCGCCGGCTTTGACCTCTGCGATTTCTTGGTTGTGGGCAAAATCACACTTGTCGCAGTAAAAAATCGTGTCTTCGCCAGTTTCGCACAACACCTGGAATTCATCCGAATACTTGCTGAAGGCTCCACCAGAGGCTTTAACCAGCTTCACTTCTAGGTCCAGGCGTTGGAAAATTTTCCCATACGCCGCAACGACTTTTTGGTAGTAGTTATCGAGATCCTCTTCGTTGGTGTGGAAGCTATACAAGTCTTTCATTAAAAATTCTTTGCCACGTAACAAACCAGATTTCGGCCGCAGTTCGTTGCGCAGCTTGGTCTGGATTTGGTAAACCGCCAGCGGCAGGTCACGATAAGACGAAGCAAACTGGCGAACCAATGGCGTCACGATTTCTTCGTGGGTTGGCCCCAGCACATGAGTGGTGCCCTTACCAGGTGTTTCTTCGACTTTAAACAACACGTCGAAAGCTTCGAAGCGCTTAGTCGTTTCCCAATATTTCTTTGGGTGCAGGATGGGCAGCAAAACCTCGTTAGCACCTAGCTCATTCATTTCCGCCCGAACGACGTCGGCAATTTTATATAATGACTTAAGACCCAGAGGCAAATAACTATAGATGCCCGACCCGGCTTGCTCCACCATGCCGGCCCGCGTCAGCAGGTTGCCATTGACACTTTCCATGTTGCCAACGGTCCGGAAGGTTTTAATTAAGGATGAGGAAAATTTCACTTGTGCACCAATGAGATAAAGGCAATGTAGTTATTAATCATATGCAGCAGCATGCCGGGCACGATACTGCGCAATCTGACATACATCATACATAGTATCACCCCCAATACCAAAGTGTATAAGCTGATGTTGGCTTGCAAGTGGGCCAGGCCAAACAGCAGACTGCTAGCCACGGCGCCAAAAATCACGCCGTAGCGCTTGGAAAAAGCCGGAAAAATAAAGCCGCGAAAAACAGTTTCTTCTACGATCGGTGGAATTATTACTAGCGCCAAAAAACTCAAGCGCCGATCGCCGGGCGTGGCGGGCGTAGTGAATTCGTTGGTTTGGGCTTGGTTGGGATTAAAGTGTGGCCATAAATGTTGGGCCAGCCAAAACACCGCCGCCACCGCCAGGCCAAAGGCAAACAACAGGCCGATAATGTAAAGAGCAGCTTTGTACCACTTAAACGGCCGCCAGCCTAAGTCACGCCAGCTGGCGTGATAGCGGCGCAAATAATGCCA